>CAYLVS010000221.1:0-3247 GCA_964387185.1 uncultured Oscillospiraceae bacterium
AACAATGCGAAGACCTAGAGTTAACCCGGTCTCCCCGTCGATGGCCAGTGCCAAAGTCACCGGTCCGTTATAGGCAATGGGCTTGGAAATGAAGCCATAATCCCCCGATGAAGTGAGAAATATTTTCTTGACAGCTTTGAACTTTTCCTGCCTCTCCTGTGTCATCAGCTCTTCGGTAATGATGGAATAATCCTCCACTGTATAGGAAGTTCCGAAAATATCATTGAGGGCGGAAAGCTCTGCCTCCGAAGGTTCAGGTGATTCTCTGCTATTCAGAAAAAAGATGCCACCCGCAAAGACTACAACCAGGATAACAAATACGAGAAAACCCTTTTTAATCCTGCCGGGTACTCTCCCATCAGTAATCAAAAGAGATCACCTCGCTGTCTTCCTTGCCGTAGCCGATTGCCTTTACTTTCACTTTTCCGTTTCCCGTCACCGGTATGGGCCGGATCAGCTCCGGCTGAAAATAAGAGGTGCTGGGATTGTAAACCGGACTGTCATAGGTGGGCGTTGTCCCATCAATTGTATAGTGCAGCTTCACCTGATCCATGGCTTCATGGGAAAAGACCAAAGCTCCGTTTTCTATGGAAACCGAGGGGGATGCCCACCTACCCGGCGGTTCTGAAGATACTTTGATGGCTATCATATCCTGTACCGCAGGGGCAGTGTTAACATCTGACAACCCCAGTTGCCCGATGATGAGCCGCAGACCGCAATCCTTGGCTTTGGAGAGATCCTTGGTTCCCGTTTCACAGGCCCAGGCTACCATTGGTTTCACCTCCGTTGCCCCGGCAGTATTCCCCTCCATTAACCCGGGATAACAAAATCGTTTTCCCAGCAGCTGTTCCCGTGTCAGATGAAAATAGTATCCGTCTGCAGCTTCCACTCGAAAAGAAGCCGCGTCCTTCTTCAGTCCTGCCATTTCAAGCAGAATCTTAAGATCGGCGCCCTTGGCAACCTGGAACTTTTTCGTGGGCCAGTTGTTGACCACGGAAAATACCTGTTCCAAATAACCGCTGTTTTTCGTGGATAAGGCCGCAAGATTTCTCAGATCATTGAGGGAAAAGTATCGGGGATTAGCAACTCCGTCACCGGTGATTTCAAGTACCGTATCGGATTGAGCTTTGCCGCTGCCCAGGATCGGAGTTGATGTATCCATGTTTCGTGGATCGAAGACTCCATCCTGAGTTACTACCTCCTCCGGAACTTCACTACCCAAGCTTGGCATTCCTTCTTTCGCCAGCCGGATTCGCAATAGCTTTTCAATGGATGGGTATCCTGTTTCCGGCGCCCAGACTACACCTGCACTCCCGTCCTCTCCCGGCACCAGGATCCCTTTCGTCAGTTCTTCTCCGGGTACGGTAATCTTCTCCCCATCGGTACCCAACACATGGAAGTGATAATCTCGGATTGCCTCCACTTCCGTCTCGTAGAGCACCTCTGAAAGGAGGATGCCTTTTTGGCCACCCATTTCCACCAGTTCCATGTACGCAGCCAGCTTATGGGGAAACACAGCCGCATCCTGATTGGTGGAAATCCAGGCAATATTGTGGACGTTCATCCCCAGTTTGATATAGGGAGATATATTTGTGGGGGCGTCTTTGCCCTCCACCTTGATATAATAGCGAGATTTTACGATGTTGATGGCTTCGTTCTTCTTAAACCCATCGGCGGACTTCATGGTGAAAAAGGCTTTGCTGTCCACGTAATCCAGCCTGGAGAAGATCTGTCCCAACTCGATGGAAGCGTCCTTGCTTCCGTAGTATTCATACTCAAAGGGCTCAATGCCCTCCGCAAGGCTTTGGAAAACCCAGACGGAAGTAATCTCCTTCTCCGGAATCTCATCGTAGAGGATGATTTTTTCTACTTGTTTGACCCAATATGGGCCGAATTGTCCCTGAACCGCCAGCCGTGCAGGTGCGCTGTCCTGATCCAACTTCCCTTCCCCGTCCACCACCAAGGCCAGCATGAGATCCGGCGTGGCATCGATGACTTCTTTGGACAGGAGGCAATAGTAGCCATCCCGGCCAATGACTCCAATCCCTGCATATTGGGAAAGATCTCCTCCCAGATGGCTGATCACCTCACGAAGGTAAGGGCCTCTCATCCGAAATTCTTCCGTCATCCCCGTTGTTCTCTTGTAACTGGCGTCCAAATCGTACTGAGGAAGCTTGCGAAGCTCAGAAAGGGAGACTTCCGTCACGGAAACATCCGTCAGCCCTTTTTCCGAAAGGCCTTCGAAGGTTATGACCTGCGCCTCATATTCGGCATCTCCGGATCCATCTTCCATGCCGCTGCAACCCGTCAACGCAAGGATCAGGGCCAATAGGAAGAGAATCAGGAAGAATTTTCTCTTTTGTTGTCTGCTTCGTTGATGATACATAAGAACTCCTTTCATCTTCCCTGGGGGACAGTAAAGGTGTATGCGGCAACGGGGCTGTTTCGTTTCCCGTAACCCACGGCAATCACTTTAATCACCGTATCTTCTGTTATGGGTATAGGCACATTTAGCTCGGGACGATAAGTGCTTGGATTATACATGGGAGAAAGCTCTGTGGGTTCCGTGCCATCCAGGGTATAATGCAGCTTTACCAGACCGAAGGAAGGATGTTGGAGCTTAACCGTTTCTCCCCAGGCAATGTTGCCTTCTCCGGGAAAGGTGGAAGCGGGCTCCCACACTTCCGCCTCCTCTGCCGAAACGATGATTTCAGCCACATCTTCCACAAAAGCCGGGTTAGTATGCTCTCCCGGATTGGTCTGACCCAGAATCAGGCAGAGGGGCCCGGGAACCGCATCATCCAAATCCAAAGACCCTTCTTTGTATGCATAGGCCAAGATGGGTTCTACCGGTTGAGCGTCATCCGTCAATCCCTTCTCGAAAAGGGGAAAATACCAGCGTGGATTCGTCAGAAGCTGGTCTCTGGTAAAGCTGGCCTCGTAACCATCGGCAGACCGGAATGTTATGGTCTGCACCTTGTCATAGATGCCCAGTTCCTCCAGAACGCGCCTGATTTTAATTCCTTTTGCAGCATATGTGGAGGGAGAAGGCCAGTTGTTGACTGTGGAATAAAGGTGCTGGAATCCCATTTCAGGGAGCTCACCCAGTTCTCTCAGGCTGTAGTTCCATTGTTCTCCGGTGTCTCGATCCGTAATCGCTAAGGTTCGACTTTGCTGTTCCGAGGTGAAAGAAAGCGGTGGCTGCTTTTCTCCGATCCTGCAGCTATCTACCGGATTCCCCTCAGAA
>CAYLVS010000222.1:0-3217 GCA_964387185.1 uncultured Oscillospiraceae bacterium
AAAGACTTTCTCTCTGCCGGTGGATGTGGAGCTCCCGGGCCTTGGCGCATATTTATCCACGGCTATTGGTATGGATACCTGGCTGGCCGAAGTGGACTTTGCCCGGTATCGTGAGCTTTATCTGATTCCTTTTGGGGTGGATATGACAGACGCGGATTTAGCGAATTCAGAATTCCTAGTGAACAGCCAGCCACTGACTTATGATGCGAATGATGATGTATTCCTGTTGGAAGACGGGGGCGGTGCATACCTCCGAGTGGAACCTTACCGGAAAGAAGGTCTGATCAAGCATTTCACGGTCACCGTTCTCTTCACGCCTTTTGAGCAGGACTTTAATCTGGAATACCGGATCAGAGACGGCAATAACAATGAGTTCATTTACAATAACATACATTTTTATGCACCGATTGATGAGGCGGTGTCTGTAGTCGACAGTGGCCTGCTTGAGACCCCTATCCCGGCCGACGACACCGGTGTCACCGTGGAAGCCCTTGGCTTCAACAGTGTTGCGTATTATGAGTTTGCTGCCGGCCCACTTACCGCTGACCAGGCCTATCTGTTCAAGCTGGCGGGTGCCGGAGAATCCGGTAGCGACAAAGCGAAAATCTTTCTCTTTGATGAAAGCTGGAACCTCCTTACCGAGAGCAACTGGGAGGATTTGAGGGAAGAGGGCAGGGCCGCATCCATAGGCACGGCAGCCCTGGAGGAGGGAAAGACCTACTATGTGGCAGTATACAACGGAGCCAACGACCCCTGCGGCTTCCAACTGACCGCCTCCGTCAAGACAGTTCCCGCCATGCCCACGGTTGAGAAATTTTTCGACGAAGCGCTGGGCGTCACTCAATTCAAGGTGTCCGGGGCAACAGACGGCCAGATGTACGAAATCTACGCGAAAATCGGAGACGAGTGGCACCATCGCGGCACGCAGGGTTTCAGCACGGAATCTGACTACCAATTCTGGAATGCCTTTGATGTGATCAACCAGAGAGAAACTGTCACCGCTGTGGGGGTTACGATTAACAACGGCGGGATCCAGGGGGAGAGAGCGGAGCTTCTCATAACCATGGAAAGAATGGACTCGGATGGGGTGCCAATGGATGTGGAGGTGCTTCATTATCCGGAGTCAAACGAGCTATTGGTCACAGCAGCTGGCGGCGTATTCGAAAGTGGAGTTTACTACAGGCTGCGTCATGAGAGGCCCGACGGCTTCTGGGATTTCCACAGCAGCTTTATAGGAAATGGAACTAACACGGTATTGTGTGGATGTGATGGAGAGCTGGAGAACGCAGCGGATCAATATGCCACCAGTGACGGGAAGTATATTGTGGCGGCCTATTCAGAAAGCGATTCCGCGGGCATACTCCGCTTAGGCTGGAACTATCATGTAAATATTGAGAGAACCGGCGAGGCAAGTAGCGGAATCGGATCCTTTGACTATGACAGGCCCACAACATGGCTAGCGATTGGAGAAGAAGATTTCAATCAGGATTTTCAGGGCCACCGCATCTTGTGGCATTCGCTTAGCGACGGCCGGACCAAGTTCCGTCTGGTGACCTACGACGGGAACGCTGTCGATGATAAGTACACATTTAGCCAACCGCTGAATGTGTCAGATGGGTTGACGGTTTCCGCCGGGCTGACCCTTACCGACATGACCGGCGAGGAAGCGGAGTTTGTTAAAATCTCCCCGGATGCCATGGGAGAGTATGTCGTCTCCTATACCTATGAAAATGTGATTTACAAGGCAATTATCTCTGTCAACAGCCCTGCCCCCGATGATATCTTTGAATGCATCATCGACGGAGCGGCCGGCACGGTGGATGTCAATGTCAACATTCAAAGCCTCAGAGGGAGAGAAGGCGAGACCCTAAATGTGGTCTATGCACTGTACGAGGACGGTCGGATGGTTGACATCGCCACAAGGAGCCCAATGCTTCGCCTGAACGGTTTCGATGACAGGGTGACGGTAAGTTTTGATCCCACCGCTGAGCCGGATACCTGCAAGGTCTTCATCCTGAACCAAGGTAGCTACGGCCCGGCGATGCTTAACCTTATAAAAGGGTTGTCCCGATGAAATGACAATCGAATTTGTCTCGATCAAATGACAATCAAATTTATCCCGATGAAATGAGTGCTTTACAGTATCAGGTTGAACGAATAAAATCGTTCAACCTGATTTGTTTTATCGGGATTCATAGTTGGTTCGAATGCTATTACCTTTCGATTGTAGGGGGACGGGGAGCTTTTATACGGGTCTAGGACACCAGAATTCCTTTTATGACTCTTCTTATTAGGTGTGCATCAAAGGGGATCCCCGGCATCTCATAGGTTTCAATCAAGTTGTGAAAAGGTATGATTTTATTCCTTCTGTAGACCGCCAACTTCTCATTCATCGATGAGGCATATACCGGATCGTCCGGTCTTCCAAAATGCTCCCAGTAGATCACACGATCCTCCTTGGGGCTGAGTATGGTAAAATCAGGGTAAAAGTTTCGGCCTTCTAAGGCTAAGGCTGCCTCGTAACGGTATGGAACGCCGGACAACTCCAATTCGCTTGCGATGAAAAGCTCGGATTTTGACCGAACTTTGATTCCGTTGGGGGTAGCGTAAATCAACTGCTCCGGATAAAGGGTGGATTTTTCAAAAGGCTCCTTGATCCAGGCGGCTACATTTTCACTCTGCGACCTCGATATTGGCAGATAGCATAGATTTGCACAGGATTTAGGGAGTCGGCTTAAAATTGAGTTTGGATTGTATGAGGAACAATACAGTAAAAACTTTTCCCTATGTTTAATGCTTTTTTGAAGACTTTTTATGCTTTTCTGTAAGAATCGCCTCCGACAGAGGCCTGACAGGAGCTCCGCATCTTCTTTGCGTATGTAGACTAGCTTGCCGGCTGTGCCAACAGAACTGGAAGGTATGTAATGATAACAGCATTCTCTGCCATTAATTATCTTGGAGTGGATTCCGCCAACCGGCATAGCGGAGATCTCGTCCAGGAACTTACTTAATAACTCTTTTTCAAATGCATGTTCCTCATGGAGCTTGATAATGGTGTCACTGGGCATGGACGTCTCCTTTGGCATAAATGGTAAAATATCACAATATAATAATAATATGACACGCTGTCCTTGTCAATAACCATTTAATTCGATCCTATTCGAAATGGTTAGCATCTCAGTCAAGGCCGCAAGCAGAAGCTAACCATTTCTTTTGA
>CAYLVS010000223.1:0-3213 GCA_964387185.1 uncultured Oscillospiraceae bacterium
ACACCTTTGGATCCGGACTCCAAAGTGCCCCATAACTTCGACGGTCATATCTACATAAGGGCTTGACTCCAGTTTTGTTGTGAGGCAAATCTCGCTGTCTCCGTCCAGCAAGGGCAGAGCCATAAGCAGGCCGGACACAAACTGGGAGCTCACATCGCCACGCATTACATATGACCCGGGTCTCAGAGGACCCTGCAGGCAGAGGTTTTGGCCTTCAAGACAGACTCTGCCACCATTGGCATCCAGTGCGTCCACGTACTCTTTCAACGGACGCTGCATCAGCCGCCCTCTTCCCGTCATGGTGATGGGAGCTCCTGACAACAATGCCAAGGGAATTAGAAATCGCAGGGTAGAGCCGGACTCACCGCAATCCAGTACTTTAGCTCCCTGAGCAAGTTCGTCTTTTACAAAACTGCCTATCCCTTCTGTAACGGTCAACTCCGCTCCTTGCTTTCTGTATTTCAGCCCCATTGCCACAAGACAGCCGAGGGTGGCGGTTACATCCTCTCCTGATAATCCCAGGTTTTCCAAGATTGTACCTCCTCCCGCCAGTGCTCCGCAGATCAAGGCCCTGTGGGAGAGGCTCTTGGAGGGGGGGAGATGGATGGTTCCGCCGGGAACGAAGTTTATTTCCAATGCCTTCCTCATGTTCATAGCGCCAACTCCAATACGTCCTCTAAGATGTTGTCAAGTTCTACCTCCGCGACGGTATGGATCAAACTTTTACCGATTGCTTTCAGCAGGATCAGCTTCTGCCCTTCTTGATCATTCTTTTTATCCATGGACATGTGATAAATCAATTCTTTATAGTCTACTTGTATTTTTGTCGGCAATTGGTATACTTCTGCGATCCGGCGGAGCCTCTCGCTCGTGCCCTTCGGTGTCAGACCCAGCGCTTCACCCGTTTTTGCAGCCATTACCATACCCAATGCCACGGCTTCTCCGTGGCTGTGCGTCCGGTAATGCCCTATTTTTTCGATTGCATGGCCGAAGCTGTGACCAAAGTTAAGCTTCTGTCTCTCCCCGCCGTCCCGTTCATCCTGTTCCACAAAAATCCGTTTTATGTCGCAGCACCGATAAATGATCTCTTCCATATGGGGAAGGATCCCTTCCATGCCTCCGTATTCCTCTAGTTTTTCAAAGAGCCCTTGGTCAGAGATCGCACCGTATTTTATGATTTCCGCCATACCCTCGGCAAGTTGCTTTCTATCCAGAGTACTCAAAAGATTTGGATCTGTAATGACCAGGAGAGGTTGATGAAAAGCACCCACAAGGTTTTTCCCTTGGGGAAGGTCAATAGCCGTTTTGCCCCCTACTGATGAATCCACTTGCGCCAATAATGTTGTGGGAATCTGCACATAAGGGAGACCTCTCATATATACCGCAGCCGCAAAGCCGGCCAAATCGCCTACCACTCCCCCTCCGAAAGCGACGATGAGGTGATCCCGCAGCACATGTAAGTCAGCAAGTTTACCACACACTCGGGTAAAGCTTTCCATTGTTTTACTGCCTTCACCGGGCTCTAATAGGATGCTGTCCACGAGGAAACCGGTATTCATTAAAGCAGATTCCAGTCGCAACCCGTAAAGATTCCATACACTTTCGTCGGAGATAACCACTGCTCGCTTCGCCGCGGATACAGATCGGATTTGCTCACCGCAGCAATCCAGAGACCCCGCATCAATTTGTATTTTATATGAACCCGCCGGCAGTCTTACTTCTATATCATGCATGAATAGGAACTCCTTTCAAATACTCTTTGTAAAAAAAAGAGAGGTTCTTTGCGATGAACCTCTCTGGAAGATTTTTCTTATCCCAATGGTGCTGTTAAATAAGCACCTGTGCATCGCTGTTTCTATTATACCAAAAGTAACCAAAGCTAAAGAAAAAGCTTTGGAAAAAGTTGATAAAAAAGTTTACAGCGTTTAGCATGATTTTCATTCGAAACCTTTCTGCTGGGACCATTCTATTTAGACCTTTCATCTTTTATACCACAGCGTCCTGGAAATTGCAAGAAAATTTTGCAATTATGCGGCTTCTCGTAACTTTCGGGTTAGACAAGGGCTTCCCCTATGGATTACAATGAGAACGTCAGGCTGTGTGATTACAAAACCGTTCAACAAATGTCCGCACCTCGAAGTGTGCAAAAAAGCCGGTTGTATTTAAAATTGTACCTAGCACTGAAGTAATTATGGGAAAAATGAGCAAAAAAGTCGGAATGAATTTTACCGGATTGTCACACAGTACGACGTCAGTATTTGATGATTTAGGAAAGGGATGACCATTTGCATGGATAATCGATTCGGAAGTATGCATTATAACGCCATTGGCCCTTATCTGCAAAAGCAGTTTGGCTACCGTATAGCAAAGCTGTCCATTGACGGCGGGTTTACCTGCCCAAACCGAGATGGTACGAAGGGCGTCGGAGGCTGCATCTATTGCTCTGGGGATGGCGGCGGTCACTTTGCCAGCAACATTCCTGAGCAGATGAAGCTGCTGTCGCAAAAGTGGCCGAATAGCAAATACATCGCCTATTTTCAGAGCTATTCGAATACCTACGGGCCGGTGGATATACTCCGAAAAAAGTATGAAGAGGCTTTGGCCTTCCCTGACGTTGTCGGAATTGCTGTGGCCACCAGACCTGACTGCCTTCCGCCAGAGGTTATTGAGCTGCTTTCTGAACTCAATCAAAAAACCTATTTGTGGGTGGAGTTAGGACTCCAGTCGATAAAAGATGCCACCGCGTTGCGAATAAACAGAGGTTATCCCCTCACTGCTGTTAATGATGCAATGGACCAGCTTTCTGAAGCGGGAATCCGCACCGTAGTCCACTTTATCTTCGGACTGCCCAAGGAGTCCCATTTGGATATGATGGAATCCGTGCGGTATGTGGCGGATAAGAAACCATTCGGCGTTAAGTTTCATCACCTGTACATCATGGAAGGAACCAGAATAGTTCAAAGATATCCGGAGTGCCTCCCGGGAATGGAAATGGAAGAGTATATCAGCCTTGTCGCGGACTCCATAGAAATCCTCCCTCAGGAGATCACCGTGCATCGCATTGCCGGAGATCCCCCTGCCAAAGGACTCATTGCGCCCTGTTGGAGCTTGGATAAGAGATCAGTTCTGAACGCAATCCAGATGGAATTCAAGCGCCGTGGGAGCTTCCAGGGTAGTCGGCTCTAGGGACACAACTCATGACTTGTTTATCTC
>CAYLVS010000224.1:0-3208 GCA_964387185.1 uncultured Oscillospiraceae bacterium
GCTATTACAGCGAGAATCGTATTGCTCATGTCCTTTGCAACACCCATGACCACCTGGCCCCTTCCCAACCAGATTATGGGGATTACGGACGCGGTCACCGGACCTACACCTCTGGGTGTCCTGAACATGGGCGGGGATCCGGCAACGCTGCCTTCCAATATCGATATGTTCTTGGGCTTTATCGGAGGATCTCTGGGTGAAACCAGCGCCATTGCTCTGCTGCTTGGAGGGATATACCTCGTTGCCAGAAAGGTGATTGAACCGACGATTCCGGTGGCCTTTATCGGGACAGTGTTCATTTTCGCACTGTTAGCCGGTCAGGATCCCATTTTCCATATATTCGCAGGCGGAGTCATGCTGGGAGCTATTTTCATGGCCACAGATTATTCCACTTCGCCCCTCACGACAAATGGGAAAATCATTTTCGGTATTGGATGCGGCTTGATAACGATGACCATACGGCTATTCGGTGCCATGCCGGAAGGTGTGTCCTTCTCCATTTTGCTGATGAATATATTAACACCTCATATCGACAGCCTGTCGAGGCGTAAAATCTACGGAGGAGGTGGCAAGAAATGAAAGCATCTGAACGCAAAGAAATGATTGCGCCAACTTTGGTGCTCTTACTGATCTGTTTGGTAATCACGGCAGCTTTGGCTGTTACATACCAGATTACAAAACCGATAATCGATGAAATCAACATCATTAATGCCAACATTGCCAGAGGAGAGGTTTTCGCCGACGGCGAAGGTAGCTTTTCACTGGTAGAGGGAGAGTTTGCGGCTAATATCATAGAGGTCTACGAAGCAAATAACGGAGCCGGTTACGTGTTTACAGCGCTGGATAAAGGCTTTGGCGGAAAGATGACCGTTATGGTCGGTATCAGCAAGAGCGGGGAAATAACAGGCGCAAAGGTAACCAGTCACGCGGAGACTCCGGGGCTGGGTACGAAAGCCATGACTCCCGAATACCTTGCGCAATACAAGGGACAAATCTCTGTCACCCGTACCGATGAATCAGATAAAACACAAATCGATGCCGTCACCGGTGCCACGATTACCTCGAATGCCGTATTCCGGGCTGTGGAAGCATCGCTTGAACAATTCGAACAGTTAGGAGGTGCCAACTGATGAATAAGTTTAGCCTGATTAAAAATGGGATTATTAAAGAAAATCCGGTATTGGTGCTACTATTAGGCACCTGTCCGACTTTGGCAGTGACCACTTCAGCAATAAATGGGTTGGGGATGGGAGTTTCCACAATGGCGGTATTGATTTGTTCTAATATTGTGATATCCGTTTTGAAAAATGTAATACCCGATAAGGTTAGAATTCCATGCTACATAGTGGTTATCGCTGGTTTTGTTACGGTAGTTAGCTTGCTCTTACAGGCCTTCGCGCCCACAATCAACGAGGCATTGGGACTCTTTATTCCCCTGATTGTTGTAAACTGCATCATCTTGGGAAGAGCAGAAATGTTCGCAAATAAACGCTCTGTGATAGATTCCGCTATGGACGGAATCGGAATGGGTCTGGGATTTACCTTTGCCCTCTTGCTGATGGGCTCCATTCGAGAGATTTTAGGATCCGGCGCCTGGTTTGGGATCGGCATTACAGCGGATCTCATCGACCCTATGGGCATATTTATGCTGGCCCCGGGAGCATTCTTTACCTTTGGTTGTCTGGTTGCCTTGATCAACTACCTTTCCAAGGGCAGAGCAATCAAAAAGACAGAATTCGGCTGTGAGGGTTGTCCTTCCGCAAGCGGATGCCCCTCCGCCAGTAAAGGAGGATGCGCACAATGACAGAATTAGCAATCATTATGATGGGTGCAGTCCTGACCAATAACTTCGTTCTGGTAAAGTTCCTCGGGATCTGTCCTTTCCTAGGTGTTTCCAAAAAACTTGATTCCGCAGTGGGCATGAGCCTGGCGGTCATCTTCGTCATGGTTCTGGCTACGGCGGTTACTTATCCTATCCATATGGGGCTTTTGGTTCCCCTGGGAATCGATTATTTGCAGACCATCGTGTTCATATTAGTTATTGCGGCTTTAGTTCAGCTGGTTGAAATCACTTTGAAGAAATATGTGCCAGGCCTTCATAAAGGTCTGGGGGTCTACCTCCCGCTGATTACCACAAACTGCGCTGTACTGGGTGTCTGTATCCTGAACATCGATGAAAGCTATACCTATATACAAGCTCTGGTCAACTCCTTTGGAGCCGGTGTGGGCTTCCTGTTGGCCATGGTTATGTTTTCCGGTATCAGACAGCGGATTGAAAACAACGACTATCCAATCGCCTTTAAAGGCATTCCGTCAGTTTTAATAGCAGCTTCTATTATGTCCTTGTCCTTCATGGGCTTCTCCGGCGTGATAGATGGCATATTCGGACTCTAAGAAAGGAGGACCAGATCATGCAATTTGTAATACCTGTTGCACTCGTAGTCGGGATCGGTGTCCTGTCCGGTGTCATCCTGACCATTGCAGCCAAGGTCATGGCAGTAGAAGAAGATGCAACGGCACTTCTCATTACCGATGCCCTTCCCGGGGCGAACTGTGGCGCTTGCGGTTATGCCGGCTGTGCGGACTATGCCAACGCATTGGCTGCGGACCATTCAGTTCCGGGAAATCTTTGCACGCCGGGAGGCAATGCGGTTGCATTGGCTATCAGTGAGCTTCTGGGTGTGGAGTTTGAAGGCGCTCAAGCAAAACTAGCCATCGTCAAGTGCTCCGGAACCAGAGAAAAAACCAGTTATTCCATGGATTATCAGGGCTATAAAAACTGTACGGCGAACAAGCTGTTTTACAGAGGCAGAGGCACCTGTGAAAAAGCCTGTCTGGGTTTTGGCGATTGTGTCAAGGTCTGTGACTACGGTGCAATCTATATCGAAAACGGCATCGCAGTGGTGAATCGTAAGAAATGTGTGGGTTGCGGTGCCTGTGCCAAGGTTTGTCCGAACCTTCTCATCGAGATTGTTCCCGACAATATGCGTGTCGTGGTAGGCTGTAGCTCCATTGATAAAGGCAGCGTAACGAAGGACATCTGCAGCATTGGTTGCATCGCCTGCAAGCTGTGCGAAAAGAGCTGCAAATTCGATGCCATCCATGTGGAGAACAACCACGCCATCATCGATTACACCAAGTGTACCAACTGCACGCTCTGCGCAAAGGTTTGCCCCACAAAGGTAATCCACGTGCATCCGAAAAAGCC
>CAYLVS010000225.1:0-3193 GCA_964387185.1 uncultured Oscillospiraceae bacterium
TTCTTTACAGAAAATAAGACTGGACACTTTGTCGAAAAGAGGCGAAAATAGAAGTAGCGACAGGTATCACTTAGCTTGAAAGGAAAACACAAATGGAAGACCAGAACCAAGCCAACAATCAGGATCCGAGCATGGAGCAATTCTACACACTTGAGTCGGCTCCGAAAAGTACAAAGAAAGGCCGTGTCCATAAGGGTCTGAAGATATGGCTTATTATAATCCTATGCATCGCCGCTTTCTCTATCATCACCGGAGTGGCTGTCAACGAGCTTTTTTCCGATCCTGTGGCCGAAACCCCGACGGAATCTTATATAGGCGTTCTTTACGTAGAAGGCGTTATCGCCAGAGGCAATGTGGATTCATGGGGCCGTGCAATCGACTATCAGCATGATTTCACTTTGAACACCATTGATGATCTCATCATGGATGAAGAGAATAAAGGATTAATTCTCTACATTGATTCGCCGGGAGGCGGTGTCTATGAGAGCGATGAGCTCTATTTCAAGATAAGAGAGTATCAGGAGGAAACGGGCCGTCCCGTCTATTCCTACATGGCGTCCATGGCAGCATCGGGAGGTTATTACATATCTGCACCTACTGACATGATATTTGCCAATCGCAATTGTTGGACCGGTTCCATCGGGGTGACCATCGGCACACTCTACGACATTTCCGACTTTCTTGAAACCTATGGAATCCATACGACCACCATTACTGCGGGAAGAAATAAGGCCATGGGTAGCATGGTAGATCCTCTTACCCATGAGCAACTAGCAATCTTTCAATCCCTTGTGGATGAAGCTTATGATCAGTTTATAGACATTGTAGCTGAGGGAAGGCAGATGGATAAGGAAAAAGTCAGAGAGTTGTCCGACGGACGCATCTATACGGCGGAACAAGCCTTGAATATTAATCTTATCGACGCTGTGGCTCCTTACGAAGGTGCTGTCCGCCATATGGCCGACACTTACGGGCTGGAGGATGCCCTTCTCTACGATATCTACTATCGGGACAATTCATTTATGGGAAGGCTCTTCAACAAGCTTCCCTTATTCCAAAAAACAGGTAGTGATGCTGAGGCTGTTCTGTCTCTGATCGGGAACGATGTGAAGTTCCCCATAAGCTATATTTGTGAAATACTAAAGTAAGCTGGCAAACAAAACGTCCCATTGCCACCTTGCCATAAAAAAACCGCGGATTCAGTTTCCGCGGCTTTTTATTTAATTCGGCTTATAATGGAAGTCTTGTTGTTCCCACTCCGGTGGCGTGGTTGAAGTTGTAGACGGCCAGGTCATAATCCGTGATGGCTTTCGCCACTCCTTGTCCTGCCTGGAATGAAGTGATCTGGGCTTGCTGCACATCTGTCAGGGTATTCATACCGGCATCATAACTTATTGTAGCCAGCCGATATCCCTCTTTCGCGTTTGCAAGCTGGGCCTGAGCAACGGCTACCGCCTGTTTCTTATCAGCGATATCCATATAGCGGGCACGGATGTCCAGTTCTATCTGAATCGGTGCATCCTCCGCAGTCTTTCTTGCTTGGAGAGTGGCCGATTCCTGTTTCAAATAGGTTGAGGAGTTTTTAGGATAACGATATTCTAAACCCTTAAGCAAGATCTCTTGGACCTCTGCACCAAGGGCTACTCCCTTAATCTCATTCCGATTGTTCAACGCACTCTCGATAAAACCCGTCAGGTTGCCTACCGGCTCTTCTACTATTTTCAGCGCATCGGTAAGAGTCACTTTCTGCATGAGGTCGTACCCAAGCAGTAGGTTGAAGTTCATTTTGGCGTTCTTTACTGCGGTTTCCGCCACTGCCACCTGATTCTCCGCCTGGAGCACCTGAGTTTCCGCCGTCAGCGTATCCACCCTGGCTACGGTTCCAAGCTTGTATTTTTTCATGGTATTGTTATAGATGGTTTTTTGGTTGGCCAGATTATCCTTTGACACCTTGAGGTTTTCTTCTGCCTGCAGGACACCGTAGTAGACCTGAATGGTCATAGCCTCAATTTCATTAAGCTCTGCCTGATAGTTGGCTTCCAGCTGCTCCTTGGCAAAATCCCGTCTCATTTTAATGATCTTCTCATTTTGCTCCGTAATTCCGCCTGCCTCAGCCGCCGAAGACACTGATATTGGAACACCACCGTAGTCTTCTCTCATTTTATCAAGACTCTTGAAGTAATCGGAAATGCTCTGGGCACTTTCCTTATGTCCCTTGGCTATGGCTTCATCCGAGGCTTTATTCAGAGCTGCGGTTTCCGCCCGGCTCCCTTCCGTTTGCATGATTTTGATAGCCTGATCCAAGGACAGACTGATGGTATCCCCGACAAAGTTCATATCCGGCACGATGGCTCTCTCCACACTGAATGCAACAGCTCCCGCACCCAAGACCACCATAATGGCCAATAACATTAACAAGATACGTTTTTTCATCCTTTTATTCCTCCACTAACCCGCTAGTACTCAAGTGCTACAGAGTATCGGTCGGCTTATATTTTAATCCTGGCAAATATCTCACTCAGAGCTGCATCTTTCTCTGCGTTCTCTAAGGTCATCGCATGGTAGGCATCCTCCATAAAAGCCTTTCCCTCTTCGGTGAGAGCTACTATAAATCGTTTGCTCACTATACCCCTGGTAAACTCGACCATTCCTCTCTCCTGTAAGAAGCGCATCTGATGGTAGATCTCGCTGTAATAACCGCCGTTTATCTGGGCGGCATCTAATTTAATGCTCTTCCCCGCTTGCTTATCTGAAAGTTTGTATAAGGTTCGTAGGATTTCAACTCGCGTACTCACCGGGTTTTCTAATACAGGCACAATGGCTCCTCCCTCTGCATCAATCAACGATTATTATCATTATCGTATTCAATAATTATAACATTCCTTTTTGCCTTATGCTATACTTAAACTGACAAAATCACCACAGGAGGTGAACCATGTTCGGAAAAAAAGAAGGCAAAGACTGGCGCAACGGTGTGTATCTAACCACGGCAATGAACTCCTTGGAAGCGGATATCCTAGAATCGAAGCTCCGCGGAGAAGGCATACCTGTCATCAAAAGATACAAGGGAGCCGGCAACGCAATGGAAATTATTATGGGTAGCAGCTATAGCTACCCCATCGAGCTATTTGTGCCCGAAGATACGCTAGAAGATGCTAAAAATATCATTGTGGCAATCCCTATCCTCTCAGAC
>CAYLVS010000226.1:0-3192 GCA_964387185.1 uncultured Oscillospiraceae bacterium
TTAAATTTATGGATGACCGACAGGATGAAGGCGGCCTCAAACCGGCAGTAGGTCTTGTTGTCTTTAAACCAATCTATAAAAAGTTGATGAAAAGTTACAGTGAAAAAGGTATAATGATTCAGAGAAAGCTAAATGAATTGACGAGCTTGGAAGAGCAGAAGTGCGCTTCCTTGGATCGGGCTGCAGAGTCATTTGCAAAGTTGATGGAAGAAGTATTTGCGGCAGAAACCCTTACCTGTGACAGTGGAACACTGGAGCTACTCCGAAGAATCGGCTACCACACGGGCAAATGGATTTACCTGATCGATGCTTTTGATGACCTTGAGGAGGATGCAAAGTCCGGATCCTACAATCCGCTCCTTTTGCAATGGGATTATCAGCCTAAGCAAGAAGAAATGCCGGACTTTCGGGAGCGAATCCACGAGAGGGTGGAGTTCAATTTATTTTTTTATCTCGCAGAGTTATCCAAAGCATGGGACCGACTAAACATTGAGCGGAACCGGGAACTGGTTGAGAACATTATATATTCTGGATTGCTGAGAAAAACAGAAGAGATACTCAGGAAAGGAAATACAGAAGATGCGGAACCCCTATGAAGTACTGGAAATCAAAGAAGGTGCCAGCCAAGAGGAGATTAAAGCGGCTTATAAGAGACAGGTGAAAAAATACCACCCGGACCGCCATCAGGATAATCCTCTTTACGAGTTGGCTGAAGAGAAACTCCAGGAAATTAACGAAGCTTATGACTACTTAATGAAGAACGGCAGCTACACCGGAGGCCGATCCACTTACGCAAACGAACCCAATGGAGGGAGCCAGCCTAGGCAGAGCCCTGAGTTTCGTCAAGTGAGAATCGATATCGACCGAGGGAACTTAGCAGCGGCGGAAGCGACTCTGAATCGCAGTAAAAATAGAGGGGCCGAATGGTTTTTCTTAAGCGGTATGCTCTCTCAGCGCAAGGGATGGTATGACGATGCGGTGACAAATGTGCAGACCGCAATCAGTATGGATCCGAACAATGTTGAGTACAGAACGGCTATGAATAGCATGATGCAGACCTCCGGAGGTTATCGGACCAATGCCTACGGAAGGGGTTACGGTAACTCCAATGACGAGTTGTGCAGGATGCTGCAATGTTATTGCTGTGCCGACATGCTCTGCGATTGCATCTAAACCCCAGCCAAAGGGTCTGTCCCCGTGGTTGTATAGAAAAGGATTGAACCGGGAATGCAACTAAGCATGAAAACTCGAACAGTCGCTCTTGGAGGCATACTGTTAGCCCTATCGGTGGCTACTCTCTTTTTGGCGAGCTATGTACCGGGAATTGAGCTGACCATTTATGCGATCAGTTCCATCTATACGGCTATTATGATCATTGAGACAAACAGCAAAGGAGGAGGCATTTTCTATGTTGCTTCCTGCATTTTGGCACTGCTCTCAGTTCCTAATAAGGCGGCGGTACTTCCATATCTGTTTTTCTTTGGGATCTACGGTATCGCAAAGTATTTTATTGAGAAAGTAGGAAAGCAGCCGGTAGAAATCTGCCTTAAACTGCTTTTCTTCAACATCAGCATCGGATCGGGTATACTGCTGTTCAAGACCATGTTTCTAAGTAACTTTGACCTTCCCGATTACGCAAACACCCTGCTGATCTTGGGTGGTCAGCTACTGTTCCTCCTTTACGATTATATTTTTACCCTCCTCATCGCCTATTACAAGAGACGCTTTTCAAAGCAGCAATGACTCTTTTCGCATATTTTCCGGACTTGTCTCATAAAGATAGACAAATACAGAAACGAAAAGAGGGTTGAAATATGAGCAAGAGGAGATATGCCAACGGTCGCGGTTCCTTCGGGAAAGGACTCTTGACTTTTTTAATCGTAGTGCTTCTGGCAGTAGGTGCAGGTTACGGTTTGACGGAATATGTAATAACGCCTTACTTCCTGGGAGGTGACAAGGAAGAACCACAGGAAAACGAATTAACACAACAGGGATTTGAAGGTTCTTCTATCATAATCGATCAGCAGAATGTAAATACGGAAGGTGAAGAAACAGGTGCTCCTGTAGCAGAAACACCTTTGCCTCAACCGCAAGCAACGGAAACGGGAACAACGCCTGCCACAAATGTGTTCTATTGTATCCAGTATGGAAGCTTTAGCGATCAAATTGGAGCGGAAACTGTTGCATCGTCCCTGGCTGCCTCGGAAATTGCGGTCACGATCATGCAGAAGGATGGAGCCTACAAACTGATTGGGACACCGTATTTCACAAAAGAAGAGGCGGTAAGTTCCATGGAAAAAGTAAAAGCTGTCGCAGGAAACGATATATTTATTACTACAGTGGAGGTACGGATGCAATGATCCCTTTATCCACCGGCATGCGGCCGGAAAACCTGGAAGAATTTGTTGGACAAGGCCATTTCATGTATGAAGGGTCTTTACTTTACAATGCAATAAAAAACAAGACCTTTGACTCCGCCATCTTCTTCGGTCCGTCGGGAACGGGGAAGACTACTCTTGCCCGCCTGATTGCCCAGGAGATGGATTCCGATTTTTTTGAAATTAACGCCTCTACCACAGGCATCAAAGAACTGAAAGAGATTCTTGAGAAAGCAAAGACCAAATTCTTTGGTCTCCAAAAAGAAAAATCTTATCTTTATGTTGATGAATTCCATAGATGGAACAAGCTCCAACAGGATTCTCTACTGAAAGCGCTGGAGGAGGGGGTGGTTCGCTTTATCGGCAGCACCACCGAAAATCCTTACTTCGCAGTGAACAACGCCATACTCAGTAGGGTTAGGTCAATTTATGAATTTAAGAAACTGAGCGCAGAGGACATCGTGAAAATCCTCCACGGAACCCTTAACAACAAAGAACGGGGGTTAGGCAAGCGCTCGCTCAAATGGGAGGAAGAGGCCTTAAAAGCGTTAGCAGAACTGTCCGGCGGTGATGCAAGGATTGCCCTGGACACGCTGGGTTTCATCGCAGACAACTTAAAGCCCGGCGGTATCATCGATCTATCCATGGTGGGAGAGGCCATGCAGAGGCAGACTACCTTCTACGATCGAAAAGAGGACAAGTTCAACCTGCTTTCAGCCCTGCAGAAATCCATACGCGGCAGCGATCCCGATGCCTCCATACACTATTTGGCAAGGCTGATTTATTCAAGCCGGTACAGGTAGTAAAAAAACAA
>CAYLVS010000227.1:0-3178 GCA_964387185.1 uncultured Oscillospiraceae bacterium
CTTGTTTCCGGGACCTTATATTTTGAACATGAGACTCTCGCACTGCTGCATCGGCCCTCGTGTATTTCTGCAACAATGTGTATATGCGGTCCACTTCTTGTATTGATAAACGGTGACACGAATACATCATATCCTGCAGTTAGATTTTCACACCGTGGTAGAGCCTGTCCGGTGTAATTTCTACCAAAATAACCGGCCGATTGATATCTGCGTCCATTGTGTCCGTTGGTTATATCACCTAGTATTATCGTGCGAGTTACCTAGTACCCCAGTATTTCATTTTCGGCATTTTTTTGTCCTATATCTGCTCGAATCTATCTCGAAAACCAGCTGAAATGCAACCTTATAGGACACGAAGTAGGGTACTTGCAAAGAACTGTCCTACTTTTATGTAAATTATAGGACAACTTACTATCACGCCTGTTAAATCTGTCCTATTAATGCTTAGATGAGTGGGCTTTGCCGGTGGCAAACCCGTCATATAGGACACCTTTATTGTGTTGGGCTCTCTGTGTCCTAAATAGGCGCTTGATGGGAGAAGCCGCTCCGCACAACTTCCACAGCAAGGGCCGTTTACTTTTTCAGAGTTGTTTTTCCTGCAAGTGTACCTCCAATTAAAACTGCATACCTAGTGCCGCTTTCCCTATATCCTTAATTCGTTTAGCGTGTTTATTTCTGCAATTAGCTGCTAACTATCTCAATCTCATCAGGCATTATATAAATTATGCCATTCATATGCATTCCCACCTTTCATCCTGTTTTCTATCACCTTCCGCAGCACCTATATCGCTACATCAACGAACTCTATTACAGCATTATCATAACCGTTTGTTTGGAAGAATGCAGTCAATAGTTCTTTCATACGCGCATCGGCTTGGTCTAAAAGGCCCTGGTCGATCTTTTCTTTTTCCAGTTTTTCTTTCTCAGCATTTATCTCTTCGAAGATTGTCTGGGTGGGATAATCGGAAAAGATATTGCCTTTCACGTCTTGCACCTTGGCTGTTTCGGTCTCTGCAACATGGTCCAAGACTTGAGACTTTGGAAGTCTTACGGCTAGCGTGTCAGATGACTCGTCGAAAGAGAATTCCGCCTTTGATAAATCCGTTCCTGCTTTTATGTAGCCCGAATACTCAATAAGCTTAATGGCCTCGGCGAAAGCAAAACCTGTAAGAGGGATGTTTCTCTCTGTTTGGCTTATTATAACGGTACTGTATTCATATTTAAGGGTTGTCCACTCAGACAGGGCAACTAAGTTGTCCTGCACTAAGGAGGCAGTTGACGTTTGGGTGGTCCTTGGTTGAAGAAGATCACCACCCTTGAATATGTAAATACCCCCCAACACAACAACAATAATAAGCACCCCTACCAGTATCAGCTTAGTTTTTTTCATCAGGTTCTCCTTTTATTATTTTATCTTTAACTGCAAACACTACTATGATAAATGCTCAGTGCCAAATAGCTTCATTAATTTTGTAATCATTCTTGGGTGTATCACTTTTTTGCTCATGCTTTGCCTCTGTTGCGCTCGCCTATTCCAATGCAAGCTTCGCCGCAAGGGAAAAGGGAATAACACAATTACTGCCGGTACATTGATAGGCTTCCTCTTCATGCATTTTATTTATAATCTCTTCCGTATTCAAATTACCCAGCCCGGATATGACCTGATCCATGGTGTCGATTTCCGATTGGTTCAGTTCTTTGATCTCAAAACCGGGAACCGGATAAAATCTATATGCAATTTTGTCCCCATAAAAGGTAGTATCGAAGCTTACACCTTCCAGCAACATAATCTGTTCATGCCCTTCCGGCACCGCTCCCATAGGCAAAGCACTGTATGCTAGACCGCTGATTGCTTTCCCATATCTCTTAAAATGAAGGGCGTCCGAGTACCACAACATTTTCATCAATTTGACCTTGTGAAGATTGTTTACTTTAGTGGCAAGGTAATTAATCATATCGACAACCTTCGTCAGGTTCAGAGCAACCCCTCCCGTCTCTTCTTCACCCTCATATCTCGTATAGATCGCTTTAATTGAATCAATCAGATATTTATTCTGCTCCCTACTATACTGTTCTTTGGCCAATTGATAGTATTTATTATAGGCTCTGTCCGAAATACGGCCTTCAGCTTGCTTCAGCATTTCCAGAAACCATTTTGGATCTTCTTTGAGTTTACGCAGCACATTATCGTGCACCCGGCTTTGCACCTGATGACTTTCATATCGAGCAATCGTTGCCCCGCCCCAATTCAGAATTTCAGAGAAATCTTTTTGGCTTACCCCATACTTTTGTCGAATCGAGATAATCTCCTCCGATGTCAGTAAGCCTACCTTGCGCCGGTAGGCATCTTTCATGGCTAGGCTGTTTGACCTGATCATATCTTCCGTTTCCAGATATTCATCCGTAACAGGACAATACTCATAATCCGCTGTAAATGTCACTTCCTGATCCTTAAATATCTCAGATTCGATTACTTCAACCTTATCGACATCATGCTCTTCCATGCAAATAAGGCACAACTTTCTCTCGCTAATAATTTTTTTCATTTATTTATTCCCCCTTCTCTATAGGGAAAATCTGATTCCTTATGTTCCCACTCGGCAAAATGAAAGGACATTACAAAAATATAATTATTATATATAGCCTGCTCCATGCTTATCAATTCCACTCTGATTTTGATATATACATCTCCCTCATTGTACTGCCTACAAAAGACACGCATTTCAGACCTTTTAGGGTAACGGGTATCTTTTACTGTTTCAATATATTCTTCAATGGATAAATAGGATAACTCTCTTTTCAGAACTACAACTTCATCTTGATCCGGAAACAACTTTGCCAAGGTATA
Source organism: uncultured Oscillospiraceae bacterium (assembly GCA_964387185.1). Taxonomy (GTDB): domain Bacteria; phylum Bacillota; class Clostridia; order Peptostreptococcales; family Anaerovoracaceae; genus UBA1426. Next base: position 2,849 of record CAYLVS010000227.1, read on the forward strand.
GCGATTGGTGTATTTCTTGTCTTTACTCGAATCTATACGGCGATCCGCTTGAAAAAACAGAGTCACAGAACCGCTATCCAATGCATATTGCAATCGATCTATATATGTCTGCACCTCCAGCTTAGACTCAATACGCTTTTGTTCATTTATTTGATCTGTCATAACTATAACACCTGCTAAAAACACTGTCAATAATAATGGTATCAATTGATTCCATATTTACAGCAACTTCTTTTTTTATTAGAGACCTAACCGCTACCGTATAGATAATAATATAGTGTTCACCTTGTCAAGACATATTTTTTTTATTCTTAATGAACCAAATATTTA
>CAYLVS010000228.1:0-3174 GCA_964387185.1 uncultured Oscillospiraceae bacterium
CCGGTATGTCCGTAAATAGGCGCAATACCATCTCGGGAAAGAATGTGGCCGCTATGAAAAAGATCATGCCGATGCCGAAGCAAAAAGTCACAGCAAAGCCCAGTACTCTTCTGATATTTGGCAGGTCTTTGGTGCCCCAAAATTGAGACATAAAGGCGGATGCGCCGCTGGAAAAACCAAAGAGTACCCCCCAATGAATGAAGAAGAGCTGCGTAGACAGGCCAACGGAGGCCAGTTCCACCTCACCGAGACTCCCTACCATGAGGGTGTCGACCAAGTTGAGGGAAGAGGCTATCAGGCTTTGCAATGCGATGGGCAATGCGACCCGGCGCAAGGTTCTATATAAAGATTTTGATTCAATTACGACCGGCCGCTCTGCCGATTGCTGCGCCGATTGATCTGTCTTCTGTTTTTTCAAGTTCGCTATTCCTATATCTATATATCTTTGAGTTATTATTAAACAGGTACCTCTAGAACATCATTGCTCGAAATTGCACTGCATAATGTTCTGCCTTAACAAATGTAGTACCCATTTTATACTTTCTTTGGTCTTGTGTACTACTTTAATGGTTTCGACAGCTTTCAAATCGCTATCATAGTATTCTTTTCACCTGATTGCAAATAAGATGAACTATATTTGGCAAAAATATAGTTCCTTCTTTCTCTGATTTTTACTATTGTGAACTACTTTCATTATGAAAGGTGGCTTTTAGCTTGGCTAAAAGCATCATATAGTTCATTTTTTTAGAAATTTTCAAATCTGTAAACTATTATTCCGCCGATGAGCGATATCCGGTCCCCATTCTTATGGCACGAAGCGCGCTGGCTATTAATCCTTATTTTGATAGGCTCTTGATTATATCGACAATCCGGCGGCAGGCCTTGCCGTCGCCGTATGGGTTGACTGCCTTGGCCATGGTTTCATAGACCTTTTGATCCGTCAGTAATTCCATTGCGAGAGTGTAAATGGTATCTCTCTCCACTCCCGCTAGTTTGACCGTGCCGGCCTCCACAGCCTCCGGCCTCTCCGTTTCCCGCCTCACCACCAGAACGGGTTTCCCCAGGGCCGGTGCTTCCTCCTGCATCCCGCCGGAATCGGTTATAATGAAATGGGATTTGGCCATGAGGTTGACGAACGGTTGATATTGAAGGGGCTGAATCAAATGCACACGCTCTGTTCCACCCAGCACTTCGTCCGCTGCCACCCGAACTTTTGGGTTCAAGTGGACCGGATAGACGATTTCCACATCGTCGAATTCCCGGGCAATATCCCTCACTGCGCTGAAGATGTTCACCATGTTCTCACCCAGGTTCTCTCTGCGGTGGCAGGTCACGGTGATGACTCTGCGGCGGTCGAAATCGATTTCCTTCAGAACCTCATCCTCAAATTCGTAAGGCTTCTCTGCAACGGTGAGCAGGGCGTCGATTACGGTGTTCCCCGTTATGAATATCTTGTCGTCGGCAATGCTTTCCTTGAGCAGGTTCTGACGGTTTCTCTCGGTGGGTGCAAAATGGAGCTCCGCCATATGCCCGGTGAGGATCCGATTCATCTCTTCCGGGTAGGGCGAATATTTATCATAGGTACGTAGGCCCGCTTCCACGTGGCCTACGGGGGTTTTTTGATAAAAAGCCGCTAGGGCCGAAGCAAAAGTAGTAGTGGTATCACCGTGGACCAAGACCAAATCGGGCTGAACCTCTTGGAGCACTTTTTCCATTCCGAGAAGTACGTTGGTGCTGATCTGGCTCACGCTCTGGTTGGGTTTCATTACGTTGAGGTCAAAGTCCGGGGTCAGTTCAAAAAGCGCAAGGACCTGGTCCAGCATTTCTCTGTGTTGGGCAGTAACGCAAACCACGGACTCCAGCCCGGGCTCCTTCTCTAATTGGCGAACCAAGGGGGCCATTTTAATGGCTTCCGGCCTTGTTCCGAATACAGTTAATACTTTCATTATTTTTCCTCTTCTTTTTCGAGATGGTCTTCTGCATTGTCGACATACGTTGCATCGATATCTTCCGGTGCGTCGGGCGGTTCCGCGGTCAGATCCTCCTTAAAGGGCTTTCCAAAGCCCCGATCCTTCATGAAAACGTAAATCAGGGTAGTAGCGATGCCAATGAGAAGTAGAGCATCGATAAAGAGGTCACGGCTGATCAGTATTGCCGCTACGCCCATTATTCCGCTAATGCAATAGAGGGTCAAAACCGTTCGCTTCTGGCCCATTCCTACGTTCATGATCAGATGATGCAGATGGCCTTTGTCGGCCTCCATGATGGGCCTGCCGTTCTTCAGTCGTCGCAGGATGGCCAGAGCGGTATCTAAAATGGGCAAAGCCAGGACGAAAATTGGCAATATAGTTGCTATGACCGTAGCGCTCTTCATGGGGCTCATCACGGAGATGGCCGCAATCATGAAGCCCAGATACAAGGCGCCGCCGTCGCCCATGAAAATCTTTGCCGGATGGAAGTTCCAGGGCAAAAACCCAAGGCAGCTACCGGCCAGCGCCATGAAGGCCATGCATATTTCATATCGCCCGTGAATATAAGCGATGTAAGCAATTGCAACCGTTGCGATGAAAGATACGCCAGCCGCCAGCCCGTCCAGCCCGTCGATGAGGTTGATGGTATTGGTAATGCCCACGATCCACAGAACTGTCACCACTAGGCTCACAATCCATGGAAATTCAATCAGACCTTCTCCGAAGGGATCGCTGATAAAAGAAATCCTCACAGAACTGGCAAACAAAATGCAGGCACATGCAATCTGTCCTATAAGCTTGACCTTAGCTGATAAGCCACGAATGTCGTCTACGATTCCCATGATGAGAATCAGCGTGGCGCCGATGGCGATGCCTGTCATTCGATCGTCGGTAGTACCTGGAAGGAAAAGCGCGGCGGCTATCATGCTTCCGAGGTAAATGGCGACGCCGCCAAAACGGGGCATGGTCTTTGTGTGCATGCGTCTGTCATCCTTGGGGATGTCAACGGCACCGATTTTGGGTGCAACTTTTATTGCTAATGGAGTCGACGCAAAGGCAATGATCAGTGCAACGAAAAATATTACAAATACTGCGGATATCATTTTTTCTCTCTTTCCAAAATTTCGACTTTCAAGCCTGCTTCGTCCAACATTTCCACGGCCAGTTCATCGGGATAGCCTTCTTTTATGACAATGCGGTTAAT
>CAYLVS010000229.1:0-2652 GCA_964387185.1 uncultured Oscillospiraceae bacterium
CCACGACTCCTTCGAGAATATAGCGAATGGTATCCACATCGAAAATGGAATCCACATCCTGCATGACGCAGGCTAACCGCTCCAGTCCCATGCCCGTATCGATGTTTTTATGCTTTAAGGGTGTGTAATTTCCTTCGTTGTCCTTATTGAACTGGGTAAACACGTGGTTCCATATTTCTATAAAGCGATCGCAGTCACAGCCGGGTTTGCAATCCGGCTTGCCGCATCCGTAGGCTTCTCCTCTGTCGAAATAAATTTCAGAACAAGGGCCGCAGGGACCCGTACCGATTTCCCAGAAGTTATCTTCTTTCCCCATACGAATAATTTTATCCTCATCGATACCGATGATTTCTTTCCATATAGTGAAGGCTTCTTCGTCTTCTTCATATATACTGGGCCATAGCTTGTCCCCGGGCATCTCAAGCACTCCTGTGAGGAACTCCCATCCCCATTTGATGGATTCTTCTTTGAAATAGTCACCAAAAGAGAAGCTTCCAAGCATTTCAAAGAAGGTGCCGTGTCTGTCCGTATAGCCCACGTTGTCGATGTCTCCGGTGCGGATGCATTTCTGGCAGGTGGTCATTCTCTTTGCAGGAGGAACTTCCGTGCCGGCAAAATAAGCCTTCAAGGGTGCCATGCCCGAATTTATGATCAATAAGCTCTTGTCGTTTTCCGGAATCAGTGAAAAACTCCCTCTGGGAAAGTGCTCTTTTTCCATATAGAAATCGCGGAACATATCCCGCAGTTCGTTCAGTCCAATCTTCTTCATTTATGTCTCCTCAATAAAAATATTCATAACATTGTATCATATTGAGGCACTGTTGTGTAGATTCTTTATGTTAAAATATCAACCTTGTTACTATTCCCGGTGTCTAATTAGGTTTTTGAAAAAATCTTGTGAATCTGAGGTTTAGTAGAACACCCGGGAACAGATCCTACTTGCTTTTTACAACAACTAGGGACATTTCTTCGGTCACGCGGTATGACCTCAAACGCTAGATGAGAATTTAAGAATTCTATGGTAAAATGAATCAAGAAAGGGTTTGGGCTTATGAGAATAATTACTTTATTGTTGCCTCTAGTTATATTGTTTACTATTGTTATCGTTATTATTGCAGTGATCTATAATAGATCATCCGGCAACGAGAACGAAAGGTCCTATCAAGAGAATAGAGGATATCGGACGCTATGCAGAAGCCGGAATAATCGAATCATTGCAGGTGTTTGCGGTGGTATCGCGGAACACTTTGGGTGGAGTGCTACACTTGTTCGACTGTTTTTTATATTCTCAGGAGCCGGTGTTATGGTATATATTATCCTGGCCATAGTGATTCCGGATTCAGATACGCCATTATTATAAAGGATATTCCTAATACCTATGCTGAGGCCGCAATATTAGGATCTCTGGAAACAGAAGTATTAAGGTTAATTTTACCTTGATACTTCTTTGTTGTTTGGGAAGACACTAATCAGAGTATAAAATAGTAAAAGGAATGAATTAAAATGAAAACGATAAATGCAGGTTGGAACTTCGATAACAGTTATATTGGTTTACCCGAAAAACTTTATTCAAGACAAGAGCCAACATGGGTCCCCTCTCCCGAGCTCGTTATTCTAAATGAACCTCTAGCCAAATCTTTGGGCTTGGACGCGAGTGCTCTGCAAAGTGTCGGAACAGAAATATTTGCGGGCAACAAGATTCCTGAAGGCGCGACACCAATCGCTCAGGCTTATGTAGGCCACCAGTTTGGTCATTTCACCATGCTTGGAGATGGCAGGGCTCTTCTGCTGGGAGAACAGATTGCCCCTGATGGCAGCCGGTTTGACATACAGCTTAAAGGATCGGGAAGGACACCATATTCAAGAGGTGGGGACGGTAAAGCAGCTTTAGGGCCAATGCTTCGAGAATATATAATGAGTGAGGCGCTTCACCATCTTGGAATCCCTAGCACACGAAGTCTGGCAGTGGTTACAACGGGGGACGGGGTAATTCGGGAAAGAGTACTGCCCGGCGCCGTACTGACCCGCGTCGCCTCCAGTCATATTCGAGTGGGCACATTTCAATACATGGCAGCACTCGGTAACGTTGATGAGTTACGTCTTTTAGCTGAATATACATTACGTAGACATTATCCGGCCATTGCATCTGATGAAAAGAGATTCCTGCTATTACTAAAAGAGGTCATTAAAAAGCAGGCTGAATTAATTGTAAAATGGCAATTGGTTGGGTTTATCCATGGAGTAATGAATACAGATAATATGACTATAAGCGGGGAAACTATTGATTATGGCCCTTGCGCATTTATGGACACCTATAGCCCCAAAACAGTATTTAGCTCCATTGATGTGCAAGGTCGTTACGCTTATGGTAACCAGCCGCAAATTGCTGCCTGGAACCTTGCCAGATTTGCAGAAACTTTGCTACCACTTCTCCATGAAGATCAAGAAGAGGCGTTGAATGCAGCTAATCAGGAGATATCTAATTTCGAAAAGCTTTATTCTCAATTCTGGCTTAAAGGCATGAGAGCAAAACTGGGATTGTTTCACCAAGAAGTAGAAGATGAATCCATAGCAAGGGAATTGCTAGCCATCATGGAAAAGTACAAGGCAGATTACACAAATACATTCAGGAACCTAACGCTTGACAAACAG
>CAYLVS010000229.1:2662-3151 GCA_964387185.1 uncultured Oscillospiraceae bacterium
ATCTATCGTTCTATTGAATTTTCAGACTGGAAAAAGAAGTGGAACTCCAGGCGGGCGAAAGAAAATCGTTCAAAATATGAATCACACAAGCTGATGAGAATAAGCAACCCTGCTATTATACCGCGCAATCATCGAGTTGAAGAAACACTGAAAGCGGCTGAAAGGGATGGAGACTATTCTTTTTTGAAAAAATTACTCAAGGTACTATCCTGTCCCTATGCATGCTCTCCCGAACAAGATGATTTTTCAGTACTGCCTCCACCGTCTACGCACCCTTACAGGACATTCTGTGGAACTTAATGCCTCTTAGGCGTTAGAATACAGCACTCAAATATTGCATACCAAGTCGACGAGAATAAAACTCACGGCTTAGTTTAATATTACCTTTTACCGAAGAAATCTTGCACGGACTTTATACATAGAACACGAGGGGGAGAGTTTGAGAAACTCAGTTTACTAATTATAGCTATTCGTTTAAATCTTTTTGTT
>CAYLVS010000230.1:0-3135 GCA_964387185.1 uncultured Oscillospiraceae bacterium
ATGTGCCCATTTTCATAGAAGAGGGCGAAGTAATCCAGATCGACACAAGATCAGGTGAATACTTGTCCCGTTCCAAGTAGTGTCCCGGTAAGGTATAAGATGACTCGTATCAAAGTAAAAAGAAGATTCATAGCATTCATTCTCGTTCTGGTCCTATTAATCGTATTGCTGAGCGGAATGCTCTTTATGAACTGGCTGGGCAAAGGCAGCAGTCCTCTTGAGCCCGGAAACGAAGAAACCGTATTAGTGACGGTGCCCAGAGGGACAAGCACCAATGGTATCGGTGCGATCTTGGAATCCCAAGGCTTGATTTCCGATGCCTTCGTATTTCGTTTAAAATCCAAACTGGAAGGCTATGATGGTAAGTTTAGAGCAGGGGAATACTACCTGAGCTCCGGCATGAGCATGGAGGAGATTATAGAGCAGCTGCTGGCTGGCCGTGACAGCACCACTCGCTTCACCATACCGGAAGGCTATGACCTGAGGCGGACGGCGGATGCTTTAGAAGCCCAGGGACTCATAGATCGCCAGGCCTTTTTCAAAGAAATTGAAGAAGGCGAGTTTGATTACTGGTTTATTGAGGGGCTGGAAGAAGGAGAGGAAAGACTAGAAGGCTATCTCTACCCGGAAACCTACGAGATCTTTGTAAACGCCACTGAGCGAGAGATCATCGGTAAAATGCTCTCCCAGTTCAATGCAGTATTCACGCAAGAGCATATTGAGCGGATGCAGGAGCTAGATTTGAGTCTGAATGAAGTCATGATTCTTGCCTCGATAGTGGAAAGAGAAGCAGTTGTTCCAGAAGATCGTCCTGTGATAGCGGGCGTCTTTCAACACCGGCTTAGAATCAGTATGCCTCTTCAATCCTGTGCGACGGTTCAATATATATTAGGGGAGCAAAAGCCGGTTCTCAGCATTGCAGATACGCAGATCAAGTCACCCTATAATACATACTTGAATGCGGGATTGCCCCCTTCGCCAATTTGTTCCCCGGGCATTGAATCTATTAACGCTGTTCTGTGGCCGGAAGAGACTGATTACCTGTATTTTCTGGCCAAGGGCGATGGATCCCACGTATTTTCCGTAACTTATGATGAACACTTGCGAAACAAAGCAAAATACATTGATTGACAATAACATTATTATGGAAATCACTGATCAAAAAGTAACTGCATATATCCAAGGGCTGTATAAGCCCTTGAATCCCTTTCTGGCAAGTCTACGTACCGAAGCGGAAGCACGTAACATCCCTGTGATCCGCAAGGAAATCGAAACTGTTTTATTGACCCTGCTGCAGATTAAAAAGCCGGAACGAGTACTGGAAATCGGCACAGCTGTGGGCTATTCCACTCTGTGTTTTGCCATGTCCGGTAATGTGGGTCATGTCACCACCTTGGAGCTAAAGGAGAACGCGTGCAGGGAAGCGGTGCGCAACTTCGAAAATGCTGAACAGAGCAACCGGATTCGACTGATGCAGGGAGACGCTCTGGAATCATTAAAACAACTGAGATGGGAATCAAAAACCCCGCCAACCTTTGACTTTATATTTATTGACGGCGCGAAAGGGCACTACCTGGAAATATGGGAACTTTGCATGCCGTTATGTGAGCCCGGTACTGTTATCGTAGCGGATAACATCCTGTTCAAAGCCATGACAGCAGCAGACGAATATTTGGATATACGAAGAAATAAGACGATCGTCAACCGGATGCGGGCATACTTAAGCCATATCACAGAACTATCCGGCGTTACAACGGCAGTAATGGCTGTCGGAGACGGCTTAGCCATAAGCACTATAGAAGGACAAAATGAAAAAAATTGAACTATTGGCTCCTGCGGGAGATCTTGAAAAACTTAAAATAGCGGTGGATTACGGTGCAGATGCTGTATATTGCGGAGGCGAGCGGTTTGGCCTGCGGTCGGGTTCTCGTAACTTTACGACGGAACAGTTGGCTGAAGGGCTTTCTTATGCGCACAGCAGGGGAAGGAAGCTCTACCTAACGCTGAATATCTTTGCTCACAATGAAGACATCGAGAGCTTTGAAGCGTATATGGATGAGATTAAAGAGCTATCAATCGACGCTTTTTTGGTCTCTGATCCGGGCATATTCCAGTGGATGAAGGAAAAACGTCCGCAAGCGGAACTTCATCTGAGTACCCAGGCGAATACCACAAATAAATTATCCGCTCTTTACTGGCACAGGCAGGGAATAAAACGCATTGTATTAGCCCGAGAGCTCTCCTTAGCGGAAATTGCAGAGATCAGGAGGGAAACACCGGACACTTTGGAACTGGAAACCTTTGTTCACGGTGCCATGTGCATCTCCTATTCGGGCAGATGCCTTCTCTCCAACTATATGGCAGGAAGGGATGCGAACAGAGGAGAGTGTGCTCACCCCTGCAGGTGGCATTACAGTGTTGTAGAAGACCAGCGGCCGGGGGAATACTATCCTGTTATTGAGGATGAACGTGGAACCTATATTTTCAACTCCAAGGACCTCTGCATGATTCGATACATTCCGGAACTCGTCGCCGGGGGTTTGGACTCCTTGAAAATCGAAGGCAGGATAAAGAGCATTTTTTATGTGGCTGCAGTGACAGGAGCCTACCGAAAGGCGATTGATGCCTATTATAAGGAGGGAACGGACTGGGTATTTCGAGACAGTTGGCTTGATGAAATCGGAAAAGCCAGCCATCGATTGTATACCACGGGTTTCTATTTCGGAAAGCCCGATGAAGGGGATCAAAATTATGAAAGCAGCCAGTATATCAGAGATTATGTGTTTACCGGTCTGGTAAAGGATTACGATCCGGAAACGCAGCTTGCAACTGTGGAACAGCGCAACAAAATGTCTCTGGGAGATACGATTGAGATAGCGGGCCCCGGCATTGAGACCTTTACACAGACTTTAGATTTTATGGAAGACGAAGATGGAATTACGCTGAAGAGCGCGCCCCATGCGCAGCAAATTCTAAGAATAAGGACAAAATACCCGGTTTTGGAAAATTGTATGGTCTCCAGACCAAAGTAGTGATATAATAACTTCAATATTGGTATAAGCATCTGTAAAGTACTATTAAGGAGGAATATTAATGGACCCCAGTCCTGACCCGAGTATGTCAGTAGGCTTGCAA
>CAYLVS010000231.1:0-2127 GCA_964387185.1 uncultured Oscillospiraceae bacterium
GCCGCCAAAGTGTCTGTCCCCGTGGTTGGTCTGTCCCCTTGGTCCTGTTCGGCTTTTAGAAGAACGGGATAAAGAGTTTGCTTATAAGAGGCAGGTTTAGCACGGATTCGGCGAAAATCGCGTTTGTTTTGCCAAGATAAACTGTGCCAAAGAAAAAGACCGCCGCAAAAATCAGGACTTTAATTGGCTTACGTATCCGATCCTTTTGATACTTCGTTAATAAGGAAGCATAATTATCCGCCTCCTTCCGGATTGCCTGCTCCACTTCTTCTAATAGGTTTTCGGGAATCTCAGGGGACTCATACACAGATTTCAACTCCTGTATTCTGATTTCGGAGTCCTCGTCCATGGAGCTTTCTATTTTGAGTTCGTTTCTTACATAAGACAATCTCCTTTGCACCTCTTCCTTTTTGAAGTTGAGGACATCCCCTACCTTTTCCATGCTTAATTCCTCAAAATAGTAGAGCTTTAAGGTGTTGACCGCAGAGGGTTCCAAGGTTTCCATATAGGCATAAAGCTGTGAACCCTTCGTAAACTCCCGGGAGTAGGTGCCGTGGTTCATAGCGCGCATTCCATCTTTTATGACTAGCTGAAGGATCCAAACGTGCATAGGAGGGAGTTCTTTCAGTTTCCTGCCGTTAAACAAGCTGAAGTAAACGGCTTTCGTCACCGTTTTCGTTGCCCCTTCCCGGTTTTTTACAAGGCTGTAGGCAAGGTAATAGTATCGTTTGTAATGCTCAAGGATGTGCGAAACCAGGCTTCTGTGAATGCCTTCCACCAACTTTGGATCAATTTTCGCCATTTGCTACCTTCCTTTCTTTTGCATATTTCGCCGCTTAAAGCTGTCTTTTCGTCCTGCGATACTTGCACTCACCCTTGGATCGGAGGGCAAAAGAAAACTCAAGCCCATAAAGACAATGGTATTAAACAGCAGGGATAGAACTGCTGCATAGGGGATAAATATATCGCAGATAAAGCAGAGAAAGCACAAGAGACCAATACCGGATACGAGACCGGCTATTATTGCATTGCCGTTGGATCTTTCCCAGAATAATGCACCCAGAGTAGGCACAAATATTTGCGCAGTCCCGCTCATGCCTAAGGTACCCATGTCAATGATCACCCCTGGGTTATTGAGCGTCAGCACGTAAGCGAAGGCCGATAGTATAACAATTGCCCGCTTACTTATGCCAAGGCATGGATCTGCGAGTTGGCCGTAGAAAGGGCGGCGGCCGCGACACCGCACATAAGCACCGTGGATGTAACAATAGGCACACTGTTTACAAGAACAAACAGTATCAGATTGTCTGTTTGCTCCAGATTTGGGTATAACATCTTCGCTGCCGCTGCGATCAATAGTGGGCCCAGATACATGATGGTCGCCAAAACCAGAAGTAGAGGCATAATCTTAAAAGTCTTTTCCTCTTTCACGGCGTATGCGCGGATCCACATGGGTGGTCCCATGAGAGCCCCTAGGGGAACAACGATAAACATACAAAACCAAGCCAATGGGGAGTTTTCAGCTAAACCCGACTCGAGAATCAAATCCTTCTCTGCAATTTGCACAAAGGTTGCCTCGACTCCTCCTGTTTTCCGAATAATAATAAACCCTGCAGCCAACATCGTAACAAAGGTAAGCAATCCAGAAAAGACGTCGGTCAAAGCGAGTGTACGAAGACCACCGGCCCAGAGGTAAATTATAATTACCAGATAAAAGATAAACCCCGCCGCTTTCCATGGTATGATTCCACCGCTGACGGTTTCAATTATGTAAGCACCGGCATATAACTGAATCATCAAGTATGGCAACGTAAAAACCGTTAGGATAATTGTGATAAGAAGGTTCAGGGTCTCCGAATGAAAAATATCGTTATAAAAATCCGTAGGTGTGAAGTAAGATCCCTGTTTCCCCGTATACCAAATCCGTCGCCCAAGGGACATATATAAAACAGCGAACAACGCATTCCAGGCAAAGCAGGTCATGTATAACGGTCCGTTGGAATAAAGAGATGACGTCGCTCCCATAAAGGCAAAGGAGCTCACCCAGGTTGCGTAAACCGTAAAAAACACAAGAAACAGAGGCATCTGGCGGCCTTGCAGTAAAAAATCCTCCAGATTCGGAATGGC
>CAYLVS010000231.1:2137-3132 GCA_964387185.1 uncultured Oscillospiraceae bacterium
CCTCTGGAGAATTCCGCCAACAGAAGCGGAATAAATGTAAATGCGAATATTATCAGCAAAACAACCGTCATAGTATTCATATGATTATAGTATCATTTTTGTTTGAATATTGGGACAAATTTCAAATTTTAAGTTTTTTTTAAGATAAGCTCACTCTGGCCTTTATGGTACAATGCGTATATAATAATGTTATGAATACTCTGACGATTATCTTACTTGCTTTTGGAGGTATTTCTCTCGGTATTGCGAGCGTATACTTCTACATATTTGCACGCAGCAAGGAACGATTTCTCCAATCCTGGGGTCTTTGCTGGGTATGTTATTCATGCAGTCTTTTACTTTTGATATTGGGCGGAGGTGAAGGACATCAAGTATTTTTAACTCTGCGAAAGGCATTCGATCTCTATAATATTCTGTTTCTGCTCTATGGTGTATACAGCTTCCAAAATCTCCGCATTCCGGGATACTGGGGCAGATTATCTCTGTATCTCCTGATATGGGTCTCTTTAGCTGTTATATACCATTTTGATTTGATGTCCCTATATGTCCCCACCTCTATGTACCAGATATGCGCCACCTTCACCATCTGCTACTTAATCATACGATTCTGGCAGGTTCCGGGCATCGAAAAATTTGCTTCTGTTATTATCTTCGGTCTGTGGGGATTCGGCAAAGTGGCCGTCTCCATCGTTGAGATTCTTTACCCTCAGAATATCCCTACCTTTTACCTCGCCGAGGTTATCTTTTCGAATGTCCTAAACTTCATGGTGGTTGTCATATATCTGCAGAGAGCCGAGTCAAAGCTCTACGTTGCGGAAAAACAGTTTAAGCTCATCGCCGAAAATGCATCAGATGTTATCTTTTTTTATCAGATTAACCCTGCAGCGTTTTCCTATATTACACCTTCCGTAGAAAAGTTGCTTGGCTACTTACCCCGTGATTTTTATGAAAATGCCGAATTTCATCTGCAGTTGGTAAGTCCGGAAGATCAGCCC
>CAYLVS010000232.1:0-3110 GCA_964387185.1 uncultured Oscillospiraceae bacterium
GGTATTTGCCTTTATCGGCGGCATTCAGGAGGAAACCCACCGTTTTGCCATTGAATACCACAGGGGCCTGCGTGCGAAAAAACTCAAGAAGTCTGCGCTGGACGATGTTCCCGGCATCGGTGACAAGAGAAAGGCGGCACTTTTGAGGGAACTGGGTAGCATCGAGGCTATCGTCGCGGCGGAAATTGAAACCCTGGAGAAGATTTCCGGTATGAATCGCAAGGCGGCGGAAAACGTCAAAAAACATTTGAACAGATTTTGATTGTGAAAACAGAATGTTGATGTTATAGTTAGAATATAGCGGGGTATCTTAATATCATAGGAACCCGACTGAGTAAGCGTATAGTTTTTAGGAGGATATTCATATGACAGACAAAGACAAATGTGCCCCGGGCGGCTGCGGAGATGGTTGTAGTTGCGGACCGGATGAAGAATTCGAAATTATGACTTTGGAATTCGACGATGGTAAAGAAGTAGAGTGCGAAGTGATGGGAATTTTTGATGTTGACGGTAAGGAGTACATTGCCTTATATGCAACAGATGGTTCCGACGAAGTGTATCTCTATGGATACAAGGAACTTGATGATGATGAGAACGATTGTGAGCTCGTCGACATTGAAGATGATGCTGAATATGAGAGAGTTTGCGCGGTGTTTGAAGAAATCACCGGATGCGAAGAAGAAGAAGAAGAAGTAGAAGAAGTAGAAGTAGAGTAAGCCGTAGAAAGTAAAAAAGCCCGCTCACAGCGGGCTTTCGCTTTTTTGGAATAGACTTATTGGCTATCTGCCGGAAAAAGCGTTCTTTAAGAAGAGAATTGCAACGAAAGCAGGGATTACTATGTAGATCAGGTCACGTTTCTCAAAATTGCCTTGAAAAATAGGCATGGCAGCCAATATCGTAATAACTAAAAAAAGCAATCCTATAAGCAAATATCGCGTTCTTTGCGAAGTCATAGCTGAAATCCCTCCTATTGTCCATGTGATACAATTACCATCCAATCATATCATAAGTTGCCATTGAAGGAAAGAAGCGATTCCTATATAATAAATACAATTAATAATGGAAAGCCTGTCAGCTTTCCCTGGATGTATTTATTGTATCGTTGTGAAGCAAGCCGGAGTAGCGGCTTGCCTTTATGATACAATACACACGTAATACTTTGGAGGTTGAATATGAAAGAGTATGATATCATTATCGTTGGAGCAGGAGCCGGTGGGGTCTTCATGTCCTACGAGTTTACCAAATTGAATATAAACGCAAAAGTTCTGATGATCGATAAGGGTGGAGACCTTACCCGCAGGAAATGCCCTATTAAAATGGGCAAGACGCCCACCTGTATTAAGTGCTCTCCCTGTCATATCATGAACGGCTATGGCGGAGCCGGTACACTGTCAGACGGAAAATACAACATAACCACCCAGTTCGGCGGCGATTTACACAATTATGTAGGTGTGGAAAAAGCCATGGAAATGATGGAGTATGTGGATCAGGTGCTCTGCGATATGGGCGGTTCAGAAGCAAAGCTCTATACCACCGCCACCTCCGACCTGAAAAGGATTGCATTGCAGCACAATCTTCACTTGCTCGATGCCAAGGTCCGGCATCTGGGCACCGACCGGAACTTTAAGATTCTGGAAAATATATACGAGCACTCCAAGGATAAGATCGAGATGCTATTTAATACGTTGGCAAAAGACGTAGAACGGCTTGATGAAGGCTTTGTAGTCATCACAGAAAATGGTGAGAGATTTAAGTGTCGGCATTTGGTACTGGCCACCGGTCGATCAGGCTCCAAATGGATTTCTGACATCTGCGAGAAGTTGGGCGTAAATCTCACAAGAAACCGCGTGGATATTGGAGTAAGGGTGGAACTTCCCGCAGTCATTTTCAAACACATAACCGATGACGTGTACGAGAGCAAGCTTGTCTACAAGACGGATAAATACAACGACATGGTCAGGACCTTCTGCATGAATCCCTACGGAGAGGTCGTCGCAGAAAATACAAATGGTATCGTCACCGTTAACGGCCACAGCTACTCAGACCCTTCTCTGCATACAGAGAACACGAACTTTGCGCTGTTGGTATCCAATAAATTTACAGAGCCTTTCAAGGACAGCAACGGTTATGGCGAATCCATAGCCAGGCTTTCCAATATGCTGGGTGGCGGAGTTCTTCTGCAGAGATTTGGGGATCTTGTGAAAGGACGTAGAAGCAGCGCCCGCAGAATGGAAAAGTGTTTTACCAGACCAACTTTGAAAGCGACACCGGGGGATTTGTCTTTGGTCATCCCCAAGAGGCAACTGGACAATATTATAGAGATGGTCTATGCCCTGGATCAGATCGCACCGGGCACAGCTAACGAGGACACCCTGCTCTACGGCGTAGAAGTGAAATTCTATAACTCCAAGGTTGATGTTAATGAGAATCTGGAGACGAAGATCAGCGGGCTATATGCCTTGGGAGATGGCTCAGGTGTGACCCATTCCTTATCTCAGGCATCGGCCAGTGGGGTGTTGGCAGCAAGGTTATTAGCCGAAAAATATTAAGTATTGCATTATAGGTCTCTTTTGGGGAATAAACCAAAAAGAGACCTATCAATTTTATGGGTTATAGGTTCCTTCTCTATGTTTTGACTTTTTAAGGGCTATTTTCATCATTATAAATGAGCGATTGACTGTGCCAATCGCCTTTTTAGGTCAATTCTAAACATATTTACTACTTTAAAACCTATTTCACTTTCTTTATATAGGCCGTTAAAAACCAAAATTAAAATTTAAAACCTACTGTCTTCCCGAACACGAATACTAGAATAGAATTCCTGTGAATAGTAAAACATAAAGAGCAGATTATGAAATAAAACCCCATGTTTACAGGAGGAACTGCTATGGATATGACGACGGAAGATATTTTGAAAAAAGCTTTGCTTGATACGCAGGAAAAGGTTCGGGATTTTATGCACTACACAAGGGAGATGAAAAGTGAGGAACTGCGATCCTTTTTCAAGGAAGCGGCTGAAGAGGAAGGGATGCAGGCGCGGAAGCTCCAAAAGTTTCTCGGTGAGATCCGCTGATAGGTATCAAATCTAAAATTCTCATAAAATGTGAACT
>CAYLVS010000233.1:0-3107 GCA_964387185.1 uncultured Oscillospiraceae bacterium
AGAAGCGAGCCGAGGATGCCTGCTAAAACGGTATTTAACAGGAGGGAAATAATAAAGCTCAAAATCACACCCAGGAGGCCACCCAGGAAACCGATGAGCCCCGCTTCCAACAGGAACATCCTTCGAATATCCGGCAGGTTGGCTCCGATGACCTTCATGACACCGATCTCTTTTGTGCGCTCATAAATGGACATGATCATGGTGTTGGTAATACCGAGAGCAGCAACGAACAGGGAAATGGCGCCAATACCTCCGAGAACACCTTGAATCATGCGGGATTGCTCTTGCATCGCCTCCAGCCAATCGTTGAGACTGCTGGTCTGAAAGCCCATCTCACGAATGGTGTCGCTGACATCCTGAACATCGTTGATGTCACCCACATAGACCATGACGTTATTGTAGGTCAGCTGGCTGACCGCCGGCTCCTTCCTGGCCTTCCGCAAGTCTGCCTGAATCTCCTTCATGGTTTCCAGATCCGTGTATACATAGTAGGCTGTATCATCGTTAGGATTTGCCAGAGTTCCTACTCCTTTGGCCTTGTACTCTTTATAGTCGACATCATCGTTGTAACGCTTCTTCTGACCGTATTCATAGTCTCCCGTCAGGATGATCTTATCTGTAATTACATCTACCTGCGCTTCGCCGTTCCAGCTGCTGTACATGGTTTTTTTCGGATTGTAGAACCAACTGGGCACCTGATTTCCGAAAACCAAATCAAAGCTGTCCCCCGCCTGAAGAAGCCGGCCATCCTGAAGTTCATAGCCAAACTTCTGCATCACCTCGGGGCGTATGCCCACAACGCCAACCTGAGCAATGTACTTCCCGATGCCGATGGTCATGTATTCCTCAATTTTTGGGGTGGCTGCTTCTACTTCTTTAATCTTCTCAATGGTAGCTACCGCCTTGTCATCCAACTGAGCCGGTTTTCCATCTCCCGTTTCCATGACCGGGCCGTACATACCTCCGCCATACACGTTCACCAGGTGCAAATTTCCATAGCTGGAGATCTGTTCTTCGAAGTTTGCCGACATGCCAAAACCGATGGAGAGCATGACGATAATGGCGCAGGTACCCACCACCACGCCGGTAATGGCGAGGAGCGTCCTGGTCTTGCGCCGCAGGAGGTTCCGCAGTCCTAATAGCAGCAGATCCTTACTATTCATTGATTTCCATCTCCTCGTGAATCTTCTTTTTCCTGTGTCTGCGAATAAAGAAGATTGCTGCTGCAAAGGCTACCGCCGTAGCAATACCCATTGGCAGCCATGGGATAGCACCGCCTTCCGTTGGCATTTCCTCCGGGGGCCAGGGTTCTTCTTCCCAAACGGGCATCTCCATGATCTGGAATTCGAATTCCTTCTCAAAGGTCTGCTGGTCACCGGAAGCATCTTCGTAGGTGAAAATGACCTTTCCCGCCATGAGACCGGTTTCTCTTGGAATAAATGAGAAGTCATAGGAATCGCTGCTGCCGGATTCCATGTTTCCTACATAATAGCTGTTGGACTCCATGGTGTCAAAATTCCCCTCTGCGTTGATGCGCAGATTGTTCAATTTGGTTTTACCCATGTTATAGAAGTCTACGGACACACCGCTGGGCATACCCATGTATATCTCAGGTGGGGCAATGATGTCATCTACCAGAAGTCTGGTGTCCTGCATGACGGGAATGGAGATCACATCCGTTGCCGTGAAAGCATTTCCCTCCGTGTCCTCGTAGGACATGGAAATGTTCACGGAAGTGGTCTTCTGCTCCGCATCCGGTTTGGTGCTGAGATATATGGTGTGATTTGCCGAACCGTTTTTGTCGATCCTATCCACGAAGAAGGAATTGCTGGACTGTACGGGGATAAAGGTTCCATCGCCGGAGTCCAAAGTGACCTTCACATTTCGCAGCGTATGGGCAGAGCTTGTGTTTCGGAGCCCCAAATCCAGGCGAAACTCATCCCCTGCCTGCACGAAGGAGCCACCGAAGCTGTATGTACTGACCATGAGCTGTGGGGTTTTAATGGAATCCGTCCCAACGTTTTTCACATAGACCCCCGTATACTGGGTAATGCTGTCTCCGCTCCCGGAAATCGGCTCTACGATGAGCTTAATAGTGTAGTTGGTCTCCGCTGTTCCATCCGTAGTAAAGTAGGTCACGGAAAAATTGCGGCTCTCCCCGGCGGCAATGTTCTGCTCAACAAAAGCATTCTGAGTGCGGTTGGCTAAACCGGATTGGGCTTCCGCATAGACTTTAACCTGACCGGTTCCGTTTGTCCCCCGGTTGGCCACTTTGAAGTTCAAGATAAAATCGTCTCCCGCCACTACCTGCCGAGGCACATTGATGTCCGTGATGGAAACGCCCGACATGGAGGCAGCGCTACCGCTACCCCGGACGGGGATGTATATGGTCTGTTCGATAGATTTGGACTCGTTGTTCTGGTCTGCAAACTCAATCTTTATGTTGAATGGATAATTCTTGGTATCTACATCCTCGTCGGCGGCAATGGAAAATACTACGTTTTTGCTGGCGCCAATACTGACATAGCCTACGGAAAGGCTGTTACTGCCGTTATTGATTGTGATTCCCTCAGGTAGACCAAGGGTCACTGTAGCGTTTTTCATGGTGGTATTTCCGGTATTTATAAAGTTCAGGGTCAAATCTGTGACGCTCCCCCCTATAACGGCATCTGTTGGGCTAAGCTTATGCATCAAATTCAATGCTGGTGTGTATATAATTCCTGTTACGGGGCTGCCATCATCACCTCCGATGTAAGAAGGTGGGATAGGCTTCTGCGTAACCTGAAGCTCTAAATTGCCGGATCTAAGAATGCTTCCATCTTTATCATCAGTCAGTATTACAGGGATTCGATATGTTTCGGCCTGTGCATTTCGTGCAACATTAACTAAAAAAACCAAATCGGTAAAACCGCCGGGATTAAGAGTCACTATAGCTGACGTTGGATTGGGTTCTGTCACGGATCCTGAAGTCTGCGACAGGCTCGTCTTGGCTTTGAAGGTAATGGCACTGGTTCCCTTATTCTCGACTTTCATGGTAAGAGTTACGTTCGTATCTCCCGGAACTGCAAAATACCCCCCAGTTTGTGATAGCTTCACAGCGGTATTCT
>CAYLVS010000234.1:0-3102 GCA_964387185.1 uncultured Oscillospiraceae bacterium
TTTGCAGCAGCAGGCCCAATGTCATACCAAAGGCTCCTCCGCCTGTAAGCAGAACCCCGTTGTCAAATGCATACCGGATAAAAGCAAAGGACATGGTAATATCCTCTACATCGAAGAATCTTGCAGAGTTTAAAATGGCGGCCATAAGAAAAATCAAGCATAGAAACAGCACGGATCTTCCGCTGATATGGGCCGCTCGTTTGAGGAAAAGCAAAAATCCGTATAGGATGAGGCAATAGGGCAAAGCGTAGGCAACTTCAGCAAACAAGCCTTTCAGGAGATCAGACAGAATGCGCCCGAATTCACCTGTTGCCTGGGTTTGAAGGGAAATTACGAGAAAAGCGCCCACCGCCATGATAACAATCGCCCAGATCTCATCACGGAGCCGGTTTTGCGCTTGCTTTTTTGCTAACTCGGCGTCCATCTTTTCTTTCGTCATCTTATTTCGGGAGCCCTTCGGACGCCCCGGTCTTTTCTTTTGTTCCGTCATAGAGCAACTCCTAAGTTCTTTTAGTTCATAAAAGTATAGAGAAGCACCAGGCCTCCCACAATCCAGGTGTAAAATGAGAAGATATATAGCTTCTTATTTGATACCACACGAATCATAGTCTTGATGGCAATGTAACCTGAAATCGCCGCGACAATCACGCCGGCAACTACAGGCAAAACGACTTCGTTAGACATTCCTTCCGCAAAGGCGTCGGGTGCCTCTAACACTACTGCTCCCAGGATGGCAGGGATAGAAATCAGAAATGCAAATCGAACGGCCAATTCACGGTTTAGCCCGGAAAACAGGCTACCTACAATGGTTGCACCAGATCGTGAAATTCCCGGAATAATGGCAATCCCCTGACAGAGACCCACAAAAAGAGCATCTCTGAATTTCATTTCTCGGATGTTTTTCCCTTTCTGATCCATTCTTTCCGCCAGCCAGAGAAAGCATCCGGTTATGAGCAGGCAAATACCGATTGCAGGAATGGAATTGTAAAGACCGGAGAAGAGGTCGTTGAAGAGCAAACCGATAATACCGGTTGGAATAGTCGCAACGATAATCATCAACCCCAGCGTTCTGTTCTCATTTTTGTTAATCTGCAAGCCTCTGCCGGTTATCAAATCCTTTATGACGGCAAAGAACTCAAGGATTAATTCCCAAAGTAATCGATAATAAACGGCAACGAGAGAAATGAGCGTTCCTAAATGTAGTAGTACGGCAAAAACCAGAACGCTTTCCCCTTCAATTCCGAAAAAGTGCTGCATGATGGCTAAGTGACCGGAACTGCTGATCGGCAGAAACTCTGACAAGCCCTGTATTAATCCCAAAATGATGCCTTCAAATAATGTCAATATAATATTCCTCGCTTTCATAAGGCATTGGCAATTTACTTGCTTACTAATTTATTATTATATCACCTAAATGGGTGAATTTGAATACACTAATATACAATAGAAGCTAAAGATATGAGATTGGGTGGTAAAGCTGCAATGAAAAATATTTGAAAAAAGACATTACATTTTGAATCAAATGATGTATAATCATTATTTATATAATCTCCCACCCCGGAATTACTAATTCCCCTCTTTAGAGTTATTTGAATCTTTTAACATTTCTCAAGAGGTGATGACAAAAATACAATCGTATCAAAACATTGCATTGATAAAGAATGAAACATACAAGGAGGATGAGACAAGATGAACAGAAAACCTAATTTAGCCGTAGTCGGAGCCACAGGTGTAGTAGGAACTACCATATTAAAAGTGTTAGAGGAGCGAAAGTTCCCCTTTGAGAACTTATATATTATGACTTCCGCAAAATCTGCCGGCAAGACGATATCCTTTAATGGTGCAGACTACATAGCCGAAGAACTCACCGAAGAGTCTTTCGACGATAAACACATTGATATTGCGCTTTTTTCTGCCGGAGCTACTGTAAGCAGAAAATTTGCACCCATCGCCGTTTCTAAAGGGATTGTAGTGGTTGACAACAGCAGCGCCTGGAGGATGGATCCTGAGGTTCCCCTGGTGGTTCCGGAGGTCAACCCCCAGGATGTCCTATGGAACAAGGGACTCATTGCAAACCCTAATTGCTCAACCACACAGGCGGTAGTGCCCCTCAAACCTCTCCACGATAAATATAGGATAAACAGGATCGTTTATTCTACATACCAAGCTGTTTCCGGCACGGGTGCCAAAGGCATCGAAGATCTGGCCCAGGGTCTTTCCGGCAACGACCTTTTATTGGCTTATCCTCACCCAATCGCAGGGAATTGTCTTCCTCATATTGGCGCCTTTCTGGAAAATGGGTATACGGAAGAGGAAATAAAGATGATAAACGAGACGCAGAGGATTTTAGGAGATGACAGCATTCGAATCACAGTTACCACGGTCAGGGTTCCCGTATTCGGTTCCCACAGCGAGTCCATCAATCTGGAATTTGAGAGGCCATTTGAACTTGAAGATGTGAAGGCTCTTCTGGAATCTTCCCCGGGTTGCGTGGTGATGGACGATCCTGCTAATAACCTATACCCTCTTGCCCGTCAGGCCAGCGGAAAAAACGAGGTCTTTGTTGGAAGGATTCGCAGAGACTTCAGTGTAAAAAACGGGCTCAACCTTTGGGTTGTCGCAGACAATATCAGAAAGGGCGCGGCTACCAATGCCGTTCAAATCGCCGAACTGCTTATCAAATAAAGCGAGTGAGGTGTGTTATATGACATTGTTTACAGGCGCAGCCACTGCTCTTGTAACACCATTTAAAGAAGGAAAAGTGGACTTTCCCGCCTTTGGTCGACTCATCGACTGGCAGATTAATCAAGGAATCGATGCTTTGGTCATCTGCGGAACCACGGGAGAAGCATCCACGCTCAATGATGAAGAACATATCAATACTGTCCGGTATGCGATAAGAAAAACAGACGGGCGAATACCGGTTATTGCGGGGGCAGGAAGCAACGATACCCACCATGCCATAGAAATGAGCAAAGCGTTGGAAAAGGAAGGTGCCGACGGCCTCCTTCTCGTAACTCCCTACTACAATAAATGTACGCAAAAAGGACTTGTTATCCACTATAACACCATCGCCGATCGAGTGAACATTCCCACAATCCT
>CAYLVS010000235.1:0-3098 GCA_964387185.1 uncultured Oscillospiraceae bacterium
ACCATTATGTTGTCAAAGGTGGTGGCAAACGAAACGTCCCCCTGCCACCATCCCCCTGCCACCAAACGAAACGTCCCCCTTGCCACCAAACGAAACGTCCCCTTGCCACCTATAAATATGATACCATAAAGTTGACGAAGAGGCACGAAACCTATATACTATTTTTGTGGTTTTACCACGATAGCTACCATTTTGTATATAGAAAAGGCTTGCGGTAATGAAAGGCTGCGCTTTTCCAAATCCCGAGCGGATCCTACATATAAAACTGGAGGACGATCCCCCGGTGTATTTTTATTTCCGGCAGAGCGTCTGTACCCGATTTATATTGTGAATGAGAGGAAAAACGAAATGGAAAGAATGGTTGGAACAGTTTCCAGAGGGCTTCGAGCCCCAATTATTCGGCAAGGTGATGACCTGGAGAAGATCGTTATCGACACTTTGCTGCAAGCTTTTGAAGCGGAGAACTTTGCACCTAGACACAAGGACATACTCTGCTTAACGGAGGCCGTGGTCGCCAGGGCTTTTGGCAACTATGCCACAGTGGATCAATTGGCAGCCGATGTTCGGGCAAAATTAGGAGGAGGCACTCTGGGGGTGATTTTTCCTATTCTCAGCAGAAACCGCTTTTCCGTTTGCCTGAAAGGGATTGCCAGGGGCGTGGATAAAATTGTTCTCATGCTCAGCTACCCCGGCGATGAGGTGGGAAATCAGCTGGTCAATCTGGATCTGCTGGATGAAAAAGGTGTCAATCCTTACAGTGATGTGCTGACCCAAGAGCAGTTCGAGAACATGTTTGGCAAATCGAAGCACACCTTTACAGGGATTGATTATGTCAACTATTATAAAGAGATTATTGAGGGCGAGGGCGCAGAAGCAGAAATCATTCTGGCCAATAATCCCAGGGCGATTCTCAATTACACCAAAAAGGTGTTGACCTGCGATATTCATAGCCGTGCCCGGACGAAACGGTTGCTCAAACAAGGCGGAGCAGAGCTGGTTCTGGGAATGGAAGATCTGCTTACAGCCTCTGTCGATGGTAGCGGCTTCAATAGCAAATACGGTATTCTGGGATCCAACAAGGCCACGGAAGACAGCATCAAGCTATTTCCCAATGACTGTGCTGACCTTGTAAACAACATTCAGAAGAAACTCTTTACGGTCACGGGAAAAGAGATTGAGGTCATGGTCTATGGGGACGGTGCTTTTAAGGATCCCGTGGGTCAGATTTGGGAGCTGGCAGACCCTGTGGTTTCTCCGTGCTACACGAAAGGACTTGAGGGAACTCCCAATGAGTTGAAGCTCAAGTACCTGGCAGACAATGAGTTTGCCCATCTTTCAGGGGATGAATTGAAGCAGGCGATTTCTGAGTGTATCCGAACCAAGGATGAAGATTTGGGTAGCAGCATGTCCGCCCAAGGCACGACACCCCGTCGCTTGACGGATTTGATTGGCTCTCTTTGCGACCTGACTTCGGGAAGCGGGGATAAGGGAACACCCTTTGTGTACATTCAAGGGTATTTTGACAACTATACAAAGTAAGTTCGTAAAAGCGGAATTTAGAAAACCATCCGGATTTGTCTTGAAAATGAGACAAATCCGGGTGGTTTGTTTTGAAATTGAGATGAATTATCTGACAATAGTTTGTCAATTGTACAGCAAAGACGGTGGAGAGCCTTGAGGAATAAAGATTTCAGAATATTTTGTACGAATTTGACCGGGTTGGCATGAATTTTGGAACAGTAAAATGGTGCAGACAAGATCACTATAATTATAATAAGGAGGTATCGTTCATGGCTGCAACAAAAGAAGCTGCTCTAAAAGAAGCGAAAAGAATATTGGGGTATATCGAGAGCACAGAACTGACTCTCGACGAGAAGGAACAGATCACAAAGGATGCTGTAGAGAACTTCAATACCAATGTCAATCCGGGTTGGCTGGAATACAGAAAATCTATGTCAACGGACGCTGCTTGTGTAGAGTGGACGGATACGGAGGAACACTTTACGGACCTGTATGGAAATGACTTTATCGACTGTCTTGGAGGCTTTGGTATTTATACCTGCGGACACAGGAATCCTGAAATTGTGAAGTATGTTAAGGCCCAGTTGGACAAATATGCTTTGCATAGCCAAGAACTGGTTGATCCCTTAAGAGGGTATTTGGCAAAATTGGTTTCCATGATTACCCCCGGAGATTTGCAGTATTGCTTCTTCACCAACGGTGGTGCCGAAGCTGTTGAGATGGCTCTGAAACTGGCCAGACTGGCAACGGGCGGCAGATATTACATTTCTACAGTAGGAGCCTTCCACGGCAAATCCTACGGCGCTATCTCCATGGGCGGAAAAGCGGCCTATAGAGAAGATTACCTGCCCATGATCCAGCAGGTTCAGCATGTAAAGTACGGCGATGCGGAAGCTATGGAGGCAGCAATTGAAAACCTGACCACCGTAGGCGAAAAGGTAGCAGGCGTTATCCTTGAACCGATTCAGGGTGAGGCTGGCGTTGTCATTCCGCCGGCAGGCTATATGAAGAAAGTCAGAGAGATCTGCGACAAATACGGTGTCGCTATGATCGTTGACGAGATTCAGACAGGTATGGGACGTACCGGAACCATGTGGAGATGTGATTATGAGGAGATTACTCCTGATATCATGACCTTCGGAAAAGCTTTCGGCGGCGGCGTAATGCCCATAACCGGTATCATCGCAAGACCAAACATGTGGGTTGAAAAGCTTATCGAGAATCCTTGGATTCTGGGCTCTCCGACTTTCGGCGGAAACCCTCTGGCTTGCTCTGCAGCAATCGCTACCATCGCATACATGCTTGAAAATGATATGCCCAAGCAGTGCAAAGAAAAAGGCGATTACTTCATGGAGAAGTTGAACGCACTGATGGCCAAGTATCCTACAGTGCTGAAAGAAGTAAGAGGCGCCGGACTGTTGATTTGCATGGAATTCCCTGCTGCAGAAGTCGGCTACGCAGTTGTCAAGGGACTCTTTGACAGACATGTCATGACAGCAGGTACCTTGGTCAATGCCAAGACTGTTCGGATCGAGCCTCCCGGGGTCATCCAGTACGAGACCATCGACATCGTTATG
>CAYLVS010000236.1:0-3097 GCA_964387185.1 uncultured Oscillospiraceae bacterium
AAGAGAGGAAAGGCAACAACTCTCCGCTTATTTTTCCATTGTTGTTGCCTTTGGAGCTTTTCTCTGAATTCTTACCTAGTTCAAAGATGTAATGTAGCTAAGGTTCCGCCTTTTCTCCCGACTCTTACTTATTGCAAAGATAAAAAGTAGGTAAGGCTTTGCCTTACCATTGTTTTTTGATGGATGAGAATTATAGCCGGTTATCGTTTGTCTACAATTTTTAGGGACACCCGGACCCGGGTGCTGGTGCCCAGAAAGGGCAGTTCCACAAAAGCCATCTTCTTGTGGCGGCAGACAGGAGATGGCATAGTCTACTGAAGCTTGTTGATTTGCCGGAGGGGTGCCATGTATGGCGGAGCCGGTTCATTGTGAATGCTGGCAACAATTCCGGTTTCATAATAGAGCTTTTTCCGGAAGGCTTCCACTTGGTTCTCTGTCATGGTTTTCTTCAGAATCTGGACGGACCTTTTTTCACATCCCGTTCCGTAGGTGATGATGGCAGCATCCTCATCAAACGAAAGACTGCTCAGCTTCCGTTCTCTAATATCAAAAGGAATCACCATGTCTCCCAGCAACATGCCAAAACCGGAAAAATAGAAATCAATACCGCCTTCTCTCTGATTTTCAATCATTGCGGCAGGTATGTGGAGCAGCTGATTTTCGAGAATAAGTTTGGCGGACCGGAACAGCCGATACTGGCGAATTAATAGAAATAGCAATATAGTTAACAGTATGGCATTCAGGCATACTGCCATGAAAAGAAGGCTCTTCATCTGGTGTATGCTGCTTTGGATCAGCACAAGAATAGAAAACAGAAGAAGGCAACAAAAAGCACACAACAAATTGAAAGTATAGGCAATCTTCTTCACCGGCATCACCTGGTTTTCTCTCCAAAGTAAATAAAATGCAGGGATTAGAGTAGATTATATGCCGGTTTTCAAAAATAACATCACTATTAATGGGTGATTTTGGAGCTTTTTATGATTTTTTGTATCTTTTCCAGCACGACTTCTACCGGCCTTTGACCATTTTCATGAACTCGGTTTTGCTCCCGACGCTAAGCTTGGAATATATATTCTTGATGTGAGTCTTCACAGTGTTTTCGCTGATGCAGAGTCCCTGGGCGATCATTTTATACGTCTCCCCGCTTAAAAGAAGCAGCGCAATTTCAATTTCTCTTTCTGTTAGCCCACAGCGTCGCAGAAATTCAATTGACGTGCGGTTTTCATATGCGGCCCCGGAGATCGCTGCCGCTGCCGGTGCAACATCCAAGTCCGGGTCTGCTACGCTTTCTTTCCCCGACCATTGCCGGGAAAGACCTACGAGAAAGGCCTGGTTTTTGATAACCATTGCCAGCTTATTATAGAGGATCGGCAAAAGGATCAATGTGACAAAGACGATGGATAATGTCATGGTAAGAGAATTTATCCTCTGGTCTTCAAATGAAAGGGAGGCATTCCCCATGGCAACGCCGATGAGGATGCCCATCACATTGGCAGAAAGTCCGATCCCGAAGATTCTGGCAGGATTTTTCGCAAAGGTGAGCATTTCTCCAAGTATGGTCCACCAGAAGAGATCACAGACTCCGAAAGCCCCTAGAAGCAGGCTGTCAATGAGGATGTAACTCAGTGCTGAACGATCCAGGACAAAGTACAGGATGTAGGCGATGCCGATCATGGTCACCGCTATGTACATCAGGTAGGATTTATTGACGCGCTCCGGTAGCCTGACAAGTAAGTAGAGTGCTCCGACATAGGGTACTGCCCAGTATATGCTGGATAAGAGCGTGTGATGGACAAAGGCGGGGATCACCAACTGATACATAATCCCGGAATTGATGGTGATAAACCCCACGAAGAGGCAGAGCAGGGCCATAGGCCGCAGGAGATTTTGGGGCAGATCTTTCTCTTCATAATTATAGTTGGGATAAATCCCCTCCCGAAGCTTGTGAGTGGCACAGAAATAGGCTGAGCCTGCCAATACACCTGAAGAAAGCCATACCCCCGCTACTGAAGAGAGGTTAATGGCTATGGTATTCAAGAGGATCATGATAATATTGCTGGTTATAATAATGGTTGCCGCCGTCTGCATTCTTTTTCCCGGCGGCGCAAACCGCTGAAAGTAATAGCCCCATCCGCCTATGACAAGTCCCGCAAATACGGAAACTATCGCGATGGCTGGATACCAAAAATGGGGATAAGGGAGGAGAAGGGAAAAGGTGGCGACCAGACACAAGAGCAGTGAGGTCAAGATCATCTTTCTGGCTACGTGGATGGTGCGGGCAATGAAGCCCGCACTGATCAATCCCACAAAGTGTCCGGTCAGAATGAGATAGATGTAAATGCCGGGCATGGTGCCCTGGAATTCCGCCACTCTGGCATGGAAAACCTGACCCTGAAAAGGCACAGCTAGCAGCCACCCGGAAAACAGTGCGAAAAATATTATGGATTCTTGGCGGTAATCCTTGGTCATTTACTGCTCCTTAAGCTGATGTCATGACACAACCCATCATCCGTCTGTGTGGGATTATTGTATCAAAAAAACCCCGGTTCCGCAATGAACCGGGGAAAGTAATCAAACACTACAGCCGATCTTTTTGTCTTGGATAAAAGAATCACATCTTATGATTATTTCCCAGCTACTTGAGATTTCCCTCGGTTATCAACACGATTTCTACCACTCCGGGTTCATCACCGGTAACCGAGTACAGTCGTACAGCCCTACCCGCTTTCACATCTCTGATGGTTCCCGGTTCATAATCTATGACCATACCGTTCTTCACCACAGCTTTATAGATGGACGCATCCTCTAGCACGGCAAAGGTGCCTTTGCTGGCATCCCCCCCCGTTTCGATAACATAATCCGATACGCTGTTAACAATAGCCCATCCACCCGTGAAGTCCTCATATTCCGACGCCCCTATGGCTGCAAAACCATCGTCAGAGGTCCCGAACTTTGTGACAACACCGTTACTCATCCTGAGTCCGTACAGAATTCCTTCATCAAGATTCCCATTAATTGTCTCTTGCGAATCCGCTTCAATCTTCCCATTGGTCTTCAGATATAAGGTCTTATTCCCGATGAGGAATTCGTATTC
>CAYLVS010000237.1:0-3090 GCA_964387185.1 uncultured Oscillospiraceae bacterium
AGGGGGACGTTTCGTTTGCCACCTTCACCATTTGGGGTGGCAAGCGAAACGTCCCCCTGCCACCATTCCTCTAAAAAATCGTGGATAAGGTCGCTTGGCATTGCCATCCCATGTACGAACTTTCGAAATATATTTTCGCCGCCGCCTAAATTTATCCCCACGATCTCCAGGTTTTCGTTCAGCAAAGCACTGCCGCTACTTCCTTCTGATATCATGGCGGTGTGTCTAATAATTGGATACTGCATTTCTCCTGCTTTGTCACCAAAGGGTTTTGGTTTCAGAGTGCTTACTTTTCCGGCTGTAACAACATTTCTTTCCCGATATGGGTTGCTCATGGATGCGACAACATCGCCGTACTCAGGTATTTCTTCAGAAATTGATAGAACTGTATAGTCTTTATTCGAATCGAAGCTAATGATAGCCAGATCATATTTTTCATTTGCGTATTCGATTACGGCCCTGGGAAACTGCTGATAATAATTTTCTATTCCCTGAAACTTGCCTCCCTTGCTTAAATGATCGTTAAAGTCTAATTCATCAAACCCTAAAACTACGATTTCTGCGCTATCTGTATCCTCAATCTCGCTGAACACATGCTCTGCGGTAAGCGCGTAGTACTTATCACCTTCTCTACCGATTATTACACCGCTGGAACCGGCTGATACCGATGAGAGGCTGACGTTTTCCTGATTTCCGTGCTCTATATGCAATATCATCATATTTGCGGAAAGCGCATACTCGTTGACCCTTTCGATAAACTCTTTATTCATAGATTGGTTTATGAACGATTTAATCAAGGGAAGGAAAAGGGTGATAAAAATCAAAATGACTATTATTATAAGTAGCAGGATTGCCTTACGTTTTTTCTTCATCACAATTCCTTCTTAAGTAGCTTTATTATAGAAATTATATCATAATGATGATAAGTGGTCTAATGGCAGCCGATTATTGACTGATGGCATGATACAGTGTGAGACTGTCCCGCCATCTTCCTTCTTCAGGACTGCCCATCACGACGCAAATATATAATTCATCAGCTATATAGGCGCAAGAAACCAAACAGTTCCCGGCGGATTCACTTTTTCCGGTTTTCAGGCCGGCAGCGGCCTCATAAAAATACGGACTCTCCGGGTTGATAAGCTCATTGGTGTTGTAATACGTTACCTCCTGACCGTTTAGCCAGCTGTCGGAAATACAATGACTCCCGGCAAGGTGGCAGGGGGACGTTTCGTTTGCCACCTTCACCATTTGGGGTGGCAAGCGAAACGTCCCTCTGCCACAGACTGGGTTACCATTTTTGAGAACACTACAATGGTAACCGCGCTGATCGATCGCTTGACATTCCGCTCTCATGTCCTGAACATAAACTCAGAATACATCCATACAGAGCACAATACTCGGCCTTTCCGGATTCCGGATGAGAGGTAAACTATCGCTGTCACTGATGGTAAACTATTTCGTTGTCAAGTGGTAAACATTTTCGTTGACATCTGCATCAAATAGGCTAAAACCACATTAAATTAAATGACTTTGTGGCTAAATATTGGTTTTATTGGCTCGGAATCCTGTCACGAAAGTGCACAATAAGTTGAAAAAAGCAAAATCATATTGATATTAGGCCTACAAAATCAAAAACAATAGGCTTAAATCACTTCTAAATCTTTAGATTTAGGCCTAAATATCGGAAATCAAGGCTCAAAACCCTTCTATAAATGCTGAAAATAGGTATAGGAAAAATAATTATAATGGAATTAGGCCTATACAACCGAATACTAATCTTTGCACAAGAAGAGGGGTTGCAAGCATTTCATTCCTTTCTTATAGTCAGGCATAATACTCCAAGTTCCCCTATATTTACCTAATATCGGAAATGCAAGATGGGTTACAGTAACTTCTGATTTACATTTATTCTCCTTCCGTGCCTTGGGTATCACTAGGGACGGCTATCTTTGATTCTGTTACTTTCCCGTTTTGTAGACCGAGCTGTTTTCATTTATTTGAAGCTCCTGTTTCAAGGCTGACTGCAAGACAGCGGAAACGTTAACACCGGTCTTTTCGGCTTCCACATTGAGCCAGGAAGGGAGAGAGACAGAAGCAAACTGCCAATCCACAGCTTTTTTACAACCGAGTACGCAACAAAAGCCCTGTTCATGTTCGGTTTTTTCTTTCGTGCCATCTCTTATTCTCCCTTCAAAAGTTTTGGTAATGCCATCCCAATAATCTTATCTGCATAATCCGCCATAAACAACGGAATATTCAGCAGGTCATCATCCATGCGCAGGTTGTTAAGTGAAAAGCGAACACGCAGCTTTACCTTGTCTTCGTATTTTTCCTTGTACTTTTTCAAGCTCCGGCTTTCCATGTTGCTCTCCGATTTTACCTCTACTGGTAAAATGTCATTTTCTCTTTGGATAAGAAAATCAACCTCATACCTTGGGTTATCCATCGTCCAATAACGGGGCCTAGCCTCAACCTGGTTTTGCAGTGCTTGCAGCACATAATTCTCACTTAAAGCCCCCTTAAACTCAACAAACAGTCTGTTACCCTCGCCGAATGCAGAAGGAGCTAAAAGAGATAATCTACGCAACAATCCTACATCTGCCATATACAATTTGAATGCAGACAAATCATCGTATGCTGAAATAGGCAGCCCCGGTGCGGTACTGCGGTATATCTTATAAGTCAGGTTCGCATCACAAAGCCATTGCAAAGCATCTTCATATTCCCTTGCCCTGGCGCCTTCCTTGACAACCTTATAGATAAACTTCTTATTTTCCCTTGCAAGCTGGGAAGGGATGGACTTCCAGATCATTGATATTTTCGGAAAGTCCTTAGGGTCAGGGTGCTTGGCAAAATCACGCTCGTATGCTCCCAGAATATTAGACAGCACCTGCTGCATCTGCTCAACATCTCTATCTTGCGTCCAAACACGAACTGACTCGGGCATACCCCCTGTTACAAAATACATTTTTAGTTTTTCGTGCAATGGATTGAAAAAGGCCTCCGGAATCAGTTCAATCCTATCCACGCTTTTGATATAATCGGCAAAGTTACCGTCACCATTGGCCATTAAAAATTCCGTAAAAGTCA
>CAYLVS010000238.1:0-3062 GCA_964387185.1 uncultured Oscillospiraceae bacterium
ATATCAATATCCTGAGAAGAAGTATTGGTTTTCTATAAATGGAATAGAAGGTAATTCTCTGCGGAATACTAAGTCATGTCGAAAGTTATTTCGGTATGATAAGGAGGATGCAGATGAGAAACAGTTTTAACGATGACAGAGATTATGAGTATGGTGACGATATGCTCAATGTTGTCACCGATTGCAGGAGGTTTTCCAGAAGGCGGGATGTGAATTCGTTCAACATGACGAATTACCTTTCCTGTGAAAACTGCCGGCATATGACGGCGGATTACAGCTGCTCCTTGGGAATGGATATGGGATTGCCCAACCGGACTCAGTTTTAAAGTAGTGAGGACATTATGAAAGAGGGAAAATTTATCACATTAGGCATTGAAACCAGCTGCGACGAGACTTCTGTGGCTTTAATCGCGGAAGGAAGAGAGGTGCTGTCCAATGTGATATCGTCTCAAATAGAGGTGCACAAGGTATTTGGCGGCGTGGTTCCGGAGATTGCATCACGCCATCATCTGGATAACATGAGCAGCGTCTACAGACAGGCCATGGAGGAAGCGGGTGTTTCTCTTAAAGATGTGGACCTGATCGGAGTCACCTGCGGGCCGGGGCTGGTGGGAGCACTTCTCATCGGTCTCGCCACAGCTAAGGCTTTTGCTTTTGCTGCAAAGAAGCCCTTGGTTGGGGTCCATCATATTCAGGGGCATATCAGCGCCAACTACATCGAGCACAAGGAATTGGAACCGCCTTTCCTGGCCCTGGTGGTTTCCGGTGGCCATACACACTTGGTAAATGTAACAGACTATAACAAACATGTGGTGTTGGGGCGGACCCGAGATGATGCGGCGGGAGAAGCCTTTGATAAAGTGGCCCGGGTGCTTGGCCTTGGTTATCCCGGTGGTCCAAAGATCGATAAGGTTGCAAAGGACGGTAATCCTCATAGTGTGGAATTCAAACGGGTGATGTTGGAAAAGGACAGCCTTGATTTCAGCTTCAGCGGCTTAAAGACCGGGGTCTTAAATTATTTAAATTCTCGAAAGCAAAAGGGTGAGGAAATCAATGTCCCTGATGTTGCCGCGTCTTTCCAATTAGCAGTAGTGGACGTCCTGGTTGCAAAAGCAATGATGGCTGCGGCCAGAACCGGCGAGGATAAATTGGTTCTGGCGGGGGGCGTTGCCGCCAACAGCCTGCTTAGAAGCAAGCTGGCCGAGGCCTGCGAAAAAGCGGGCATCGTCCTCTATTGTCCGTCGCCTCTGCTGTGCACGGACAACGCAGCCATGATCGGCTGTGCCGCCTACTACAAATACAGGGACGGTTTGGTTGACGATATGACCCTGGATGCGTATCCGGCATTATCACTGTAATATAAACAGAGAAATCATAGAGATTTGCGGAAAAATGAGCAAAAATCGCAGAAGTGTGTGACTTTAAGAAAGAAAATCCACACACTACCAAGAAAAATGCACAAACGTGTTGCAAGCGCAACAAAACTATCAGGTGTATCCACACATTACTAGAGATTCTGCTCAAATACGGTCAAAATACAAAATGCAGTCTGAAAGGTTAGCCGATATTTTCAGTTGTGATTTTACTAATGAAATCATTCCTCTTATGCTCCAATGGCCAGCCCAGGCTGGCCTTCATAGTCACACTGGATTTACTTGTAAAAAACCACACAAAAATATATTACTCAGGCGACTTTGACCCAGAAGGGCTCCTGATTGCAGCCAGACTAAAATGCCGATATGGGGATAAGCTTTAATTTTGGAGATTTGGTAAAGAAGACTATATCCCGACCAAATCAAAGAAGCCCATCTCTACAATCAGCTTGCAAAAATTAATGAGACTAATTTCTCCCGATTTAAAGGATCTGGCTAGCTGCTTGGAGATGGATCAAAGAGCAGGTTATTTTTCTGTTTCTTCTTCCAGAACATCTCCGAACAGGATACGCAGATAATCTCGACGACCATAGAGCACGCGATCTACATAGATCTTATCGTCATGCACCCGATAGAATGTGAGATAATTTCCGTGCACAAGAAATCGGTAATCACTCTCCACATTGGCAATTGAGGACAGGGAGGCACCCATCTCCGCAAAGTCTATAAGCCGGTTAGAGGAATCCATAATCGCATTTACGATACGCGTAGCGACAGAAGGATTTTGAAGCTCCATCGCAATATAGTCCCATATTTCCTCTAAGTCTCTGCGTGATTGAGTGGAGTAGCGAAGCTTATACTTCATCCGTTTTTGCGCGGAAATGCGCCCTCATATCCTCTGGTTCCAACCAGCCTTCCTGCTCGCCGGATTTTCTGCCCTTTACAAGCTCGTTTATAAGACGGAGCGTAGCCTGTGTTTTCTCATAGTCTTGCATATCTACAATAGCGTACTTGCCACGTCCGTTTTTCGTTAAAAAAACCGGAGCACCTGCGGCCACATTACGCAATACTTCGCTATAATTGCGCAAATCGGAGATTGGCTTGATGTTCGGCAAATTTATCAGCTCCTTTCTGCCTATAGTATACGTCGCGCAGCTGTTAAATACAACTGTGAATTTACAGCATATTTCGCTGGCGCGTTTATACCTGTCTGGATGGAGATTCGGGGGATAGCTATTGAATTATGCAGAAAATATCCTTTACAGATTGGAAAATATTAGAACACGTGTTATAGTTATTGACAAGAATATGGCGTGAGAAAGCGTTGAACTAGCACGCAAACAGGTGAAGACCATTTCATGGATTAAAATAATAAAAGTAAAGATAAGCGAGGGAGGCGGCGATTATTGAGAAATAGCCTGCCTGCAGATAATATGATGGACAAAGAGAACCCTGTATTGATGAAATCGAAGCATCGTGTTCAAAAGCACGGTGAAGTCTTTACGCCTCAGTGGGTGGTAGACAAGATGATCGCCATTCCGGGGATCAAAGAAAAGACCGAAGACGTATTTGCGACTTTTCTTGAACCCAGCGCCGGTGAAGGCGCATTCTTGCTCGCCAT
This sequence comes from uncultured Oscillospiraceae bacterium, assembly GCA_964387185.1. Taxonomy (GTDB): domain Bacteria; phylum Bacillota; class Clostridia; order Peptostreptococcales; family Anaerovoracaceae; genus UBA1426. The sequence continues at coordinate 2,995 of CAYLVS010000238.1, forward strand.
CGAAGATATAAAACTGCGATTTGTTACGGATAATCACAGCGGAGATCTATGGAATACCTATGCGCTTT
>CAYLVS010000239.1:0-3041 GCA_964387185.1 uncultured Oscillospiraceae bacterium
TCCCAAATTCCCAGATCGTTGGAAGTAAGGCGCCCTTCCGGCGCGACTCCTGTTGCCTCAACGATGATGAGCCCTATACCGCCAACAGCTCTCGTGGCATAATGTATCACATGCCAGTCCGTGACCATACCGGTTTCCGGCGCAACGTACATGCACATTGGCGGCATGACGATACGGTTCTTTAATGTTAGATTTTTGATTTTGTACTCCTTGAAAATATTTGACATGCTACTTACTCTCCCTTTCTGTAAAAAAATCCATCGCCGTTTTCATGACCAGATGCATCTGGCCTGAGTCCATTAATCGATGACTTCCGCCTTCTACAATTAGCAAATCTGCACCGGACTGAGAGGCAAAGTGCCTCGCGTCTTGCACAGATGCGGTCTCATCCCCGCCCCCGTGGATCATGGCGATTTGCGTTCTGCTTTTTATAATACCCGGTTTATATAGAGAAAACACATCATTGGCCGCAAGATCGTCGCAGAATTGTTGGGTTACTTTCAATGGACGGACATAATCTCGATCCATAACAAAATAGCCTTCCTCTTTTAACTGCTTCGTTATTTCGGCCGTCTCGCCCTCTCTGAAAATTCCCGGCATGTCTACCGCAGCTGAACGCAAGAAGGACCTGCTTCCCGCATGAGTCCGCCTTGCCAGATAGATGAGATTAATGTAGGCTCCAAAGCTGGAAGAGAAGTACATGATTTCCGCTTGCGGCGCAATCGTGCGTACATGAGCCTCCACCGCAGCCAAGTCATCTAGGCAGTTTTGGATGCGAAGCATCTCACCGCCTACCGGACTTTCTCCGTGGCCGGGGAAGTCATAGGCAAAAGCACCCATGCCACGGGAAGTCAGTGTCTCCGCCAGCGTCATCGCCGTGGGGCTTTCTTTGCTACTCCCAAAACCATGGCTGATGATAACGACCACCTTCTCGCCACCGGTGATGTTGTGCAAGCAGGCGATATGGTAGTCGTTTCTGCCGGGTATGGTAACTATTGTCATTGATAATCATTCTCCTTTATTGATTTATATAAATAATACCATATATAGGTTGTGAGTTCTAATTCCATTAAAAAAAGACCTATTCCCGCGGCGTAAATAGGTCTTGCATATCCCTAAAGCATTTCTATAACTATATCCTGAGCCCCTTCCCAGAGCACTTTTTTGCCAAACTCGTGCAGTCTGTCGAGGCCTTCCGTTATGGTCAGGAAGTGGTTGCCCGCCAGTTGGCCGTATTGACTGGCAAAGCAGCATCTCCCATAGGACATAATGATTTCCATTTCACTGATTCCACCGGGGTAGAGAAGCATTTCTCCTATAGCCGGATGAGAGATGTGATTTTCGTAATCCAACCCGGTGCGAAACTCCCCATAAGGAATCCAGATTCCCTCGCCGCTCCACCGCACATGTATGAACCGGCTTTCCAGAGGCAACATGCTCTTAAACACCTCACAAGTCTTCGGGGCTTCCTTTTCCAGCAGCTCTCCGATGAATTCGTACTCTCCGGATTTGATTCTTACTTTTTGCATTATGGTGTTCCTCCTTAACTTCTCACTACGATTTATCTGTTGTATTTTATAATCTTGCTTTTGAATCAATAAACGGAAGGGATCCCAATGTCCAGACAGACCGTTTCTCCCAACAAATCTTGGGCTTCTTTCATAATGTGAACCGGTTTGAACCGATGAAAGGCCAAGGTATAATCAGCCCGTACTGCATCCGGGTCAGTAGCTCCTGTATCGCCATTTATGCCGCTGGGAATATCCAGGGCAAAGACCGGTAACTTGCCATCGTTTGCATTGTTGACCAATCCGCTGACACAATTGATCCACGCAGTGGTCTTCCGGACTTCATCCCGAAGGTTGCCATGAAAGCCGGTGCCGTAAATAGCATCCACGATAATGGTAGACTCTGTGAACAACTCCTTATCCCACAGCTCCTCAATTCCAATCCGGGGTATGCGAAGCACCTGGCACAACTCACTATTTGCGATAGCATCCTGCGTCTTCGGCTCCCCTTCCACCAAAATGAGCTTAACGGCAACACCGTGCTCGTGGAGAATCCTGGCCACAACAAAGCCGTCCCCACCGTTGTTTCCCTTCCCGCAGAATACGAAGACCTGCTTTCCCTCCACGGGAATCCGGCTTACAATAAACTCTGCCGCACCGACGCCGGCATTTTCCATCATCTGATAGTAGGACAGCCCGCCTTCAGCAGCCAATCTTTCGATTTCTTTCATTTCAGCGCAGGTGACGGTTTCCAAGCTCTTACCACTCCATCTCACACTGTACCGGCAGGGCCTCATTGTCCCACGGTTTTGCCACAAGCTCAGGCCCTGCTCCTGATAGGATATCCCGAACTGCATCACGATCGGCAAGCCAGTCCCGAATATGCATTTGCTCCAGCACCACCGGCATGCGATGGTGGATCCGGGACATGGAGGCATTGGCATCTCTTGTTAGAATTACAAAGCGGTCCTCTTGATCAATCTGATTGTAGATACCCGCCATGTAAAGCATAGCAGAGTCGGGCATGTTGAACTGATATTTCTTCTTATCCCGGTCCCATTCATAGAAGCCGGTAGAGGGAATGACACAACGGCGGCTTTGCATGGCGGCCCGAAACATGGGCTTCTCACCGGCGGTTTCAGCCCGGGCGTTAATGATGAGCTGCTTATTCTTAAACCCGGGGAACCCCCACGTTAACAGCCTTGGCTTAATTTCGTCTTTTTCACAGAGCAATACCGGAGCAATTTCGGAAGGAAAGATTTCACCCGTCTTCATCTTCTCCTTCTTCACATCATCGTCGATTTTGGCTATGATGTCTTCCAGCTCCTGTATCTCCTTGTCGGTAAAAAGGGTGTATCTGCCACACATGACCGGTCTCCTTACGGCGTGGATGCATTTTCGTATCGGTGCGTTAATTATAGCATACATTATCTCCTGATACATTATAAGCAGCGAATGCAGCGTTTATAAAAGGTAAAACGGTCGATGCGGGTTGCTGTATAAATGTTTCTTTGACTACAATCCGATTTGATT
>CAYLVS010000240.1:0-3026 GCA_964387185.1 uncultured Oscillospiraceae bacterium
AAAGGTTGAAACCCGGCTTGCGCTTTTTCTGGCAGAGTGCATTGATGAAGAGAAATCTTCAATGGAGTTTGTGTTGCCCATGAGTAAAAGGGACCTGGCTTCCTTTCTCGGAACAACGCCGGAAACCATCAGCCGTAAGCTGGCGGATTTTGAAGACGCAGGATATATCAGGCAGAAGCCACAGAGGAAGATTGAAGTGGTTAATCTGGATCAGCTGCTGATGATTTAGTTCGCTTTTTCAAGCCCTTGTATACAACGCACCCGATAAATGCCAGACCTATGTATCCGATAAAGGGATAGAATACGCCCACGAGCTCACTGAAGGGCAGCAAACCCAATAAGAATGCGCCTGTGGCCAATGCGGTTGCAAAGATTTTGCTATTCTTCGTACCTTCTTTGGTGAACCGGTTGCAAACCGTCCACATCATTGCAGAGCAGGAGGAGAAGATGCCCAGTATCAGAACAATTGAGAATGTCGCGCCGAGAACATAAGATAGTTTTTTTGCCAAGTACAGGGTTGGCACTGCCAATGCGGAAGTGTCACGCGCATTGAGCAGAATTGAGGTATTCATAAATGTGATTGTCAGAATCACCGCTACGGTGCCGATGATTGCACCCCATCTGGCGGATTTGCGATTGACAGCCGACGCACCTAGCGCAGTGTAATATGTACTGCCACCCAAAAAGGTCAAGGCCATATACAAGATTGAGCTCAAAGTCCAGCCGGGAGATGACTGTTTCTCTGCTAGTACTTGTCCGTACTGTCCGATTTCAGTTATGTTGTGAAAATCCTTGAACAGTGTAATCACTCCGATAAACAGCGAGAACAGGATGATGACCGGACTGACCATAGATACGACATTTACAAGCCTCTCGAAACCGATCAGGTAAGCGCCCAAAACCATCAAGGCCATCAGCGCTGAGCCGATATAGTGGCTGATTCCATAATATTCGTAAAGCGTTGCTCCGGAACCGGATATCAGCACCGCCATGACCGGCATCAGTATGATCGGAACCAGCCATGAGTAGGCTGTTCCAAGCTTATTACCGCAAAAGTATCGATAATGATTAAATGTCTCATCGTCCTTTTGTTCATATCCGGTTGTCAGCAAAGTTTGCCCCAAAAAAAGAAATCCAATTAGATTAAGCAGTATGATTGCATAGCTGGCGTAGCCATAGCTTGCGAAGAACTGCAGAATCTCCTGACCGGTAGCAAATCCGGAGCCCACAACCCATGCGATAAAGGCTCCGGCATATTTTAGTATTGCTTTTATATCGTGATTGCTATGGCCTAATTCCATTATTTGCCCTCTCGTTGCAAGATGTTGTGAAGCCTAATTTTTATTATACCATAATTGCGAAGCAATTTTGGTATAATCAACCATCTGCAATTTCGGTCTTTAGTTATTGTCGAAATTGTCGAAATTTGTTGTAAAACAAGGAAACAAACAGTATTATTGTAACAAGCGTTACAGTTTCTTCTTCATGATGCGGAGGAATCTGAGAAAGAACTACTGGAATCGTGGAAATCGTTTTTGTGCAGCTTATAGCAACACCCTGTTTTGCCGCAGATAGCAGCATCAGTTGGACAGAGGATGAGCAAGCCTTTATGAAAGCATAAACGACATTTTGGATTATTCAAAAATTGAAGCCGGAAAAGTGGCGCTGGAGACCGCTTCATTTAGCATGGATCAAGTGATTCAAGATGTTGTAAATATTGTGTCATATAAAATTGAGGAACAGGAAATCGGTTTTAAGCTCTCGAAAGACCAGCTGCAAAAATCATTGGATGACAGAAAAGAAGATGAAATAAATTATCTGTATAAGGATTTTGATCGCAAGTTAAAAAAACTTCTTGATGAAATTTCTGAGTTTTAAGGCTGAAAATGTGGGAGATGAGAACTAAGGAGGGAAAGCAGTGTTAATAAAGATTTTGGTAGCTGATGACTCGGCATCGGACAGACTGATCATCAAAAACATGCTTAGTGAATATAACGTGTTGACTGCTTGCGACGGTGTGGAAGCTCTGCATACACTTGAGGAGCACGATGAAATAAATTTGCTCATACTCGATCTCAATATGCCTAATATGAACGGGTTTCAAGTTCTCGAATCAATAAGTAAAGACGAGCAATTTGGAAAGCTGCGTACCATAATATTGACTAATTATGACGAGTTGAACAATGAAATCAAGGGCTTAAAACTTGGTGCCGTAGACTATATTCGTAAACCAATACATATGGATTCATTGAAAGCCAGGATTGATGTTCACATTGCACTGCTGCATGCCGAGCAAGCGCTGGAGCAAAAATTGGATGAACAGACACTTAACTTTGACAGGATTTTTGAAGAGGCCCCTATAGGCATAGCAATTTCATATAACCGTGATCCGCAACACTCAGATGATACTATTACTAAAATTAACTCAGAGTATGAGAAAATTACAGGAAGAACAAAAGAAGATCTCATTAATTTAGGCTGGGCAAATATTACTCATCCTGACGACTTGGAAGAAGATTTGGATAGATTCAGGAAACTACAAGCCGGCGAAATTAGAAATTATTCACTGGAAAAACGATATATTAAACCAGACAGATCGGTTGTGTGGGTTTACTTGGTTGTTGCTGCTCTTGCTCCAATCAATGAAAACATAATTAACCATATGTCTTTGATTCAAGACATCACGAGCCGAAAAGCAGCTATGGCAGCGCTGATTGAAAGTGAAACAAAATATCGAAGTATCACTGAAAATATGTCAGACGTTGTCTGGCAGATGGATTTAGACCTGAAAACGACTTATGTAAGTCCCTCTGTTGAAAAACTCCTTGGAGAATCCATCGAAGAGCATATGAATAGGAAGATGGAAGAAAAATTCCCAGCACAAACGTTACATGAAATCCAATTAATTTTTTATGAGGAGTTAGAAAAAGAAAAAGATCCCCAAATTGATAAAAAAAGGTCGCGGACCATCGAAGTCGAACATTATAAAGCAGACGGCACTGTTATCTGGCTGGAGTTGAATGTTT
>CAYLVS010000241.1:0-3002 GCA_964387185.1 uncultured Oscillospiraceae bacterium
TGGACTGGAGGCCAGAATGGGACAAGGGGAGGCCTTTTCGGGAGGGCTTCATTCCTTATCCGAGGCGGGAGGGCTGAGCTGGCGTCGGCGTCCTCGGCCCAGCAAGCCCTCCCTCGAATGCAGAAGGGCGGTTTTCCCCTGGCCTGAAGGGTAGATGGTCAAGGCTGCGGGACAGAAGGCGGGGGCGTCTACGAAGGACTGGTGCTGGGTGGCGACGGTGAAGGGAGGATAGGGTTACGCCGCCGTTTACCAGGTATAACGCTGGTGTATCTGGGTTGCTTTACTGGCCCATATCAATCTGTTATGATTTGTGGCGTGACCATTAAACGCCTCAGGGCACAATAATCAGAAGGCAAGAATTCTGTCATGGACAAGATAAAATGCATTTATTGCGGGAAAGTGTATCCGTCGCCAAGCGAGGCCCATAAGAGAAGTTGTCGGCAGCATCCGAAAGGTTGCTGGAAAGGGTGTTGTAAGGGTGAGATTGGAACAGAACTCCTGTGGGGTATGAAACGGAAATGGGAGGAGCAGGACAAACAGCGGGCGGAATGGGATCGCCAAAGAAGTGAAGAAAATGCGGCTATAATGGCAAAACGGCCAGTGTTATTCGTGGATAAAATAAGTATATGGAATATCGATGGCGAAGAATCATTACGCAAGAGCAATATATCCATATCAGAGCATGATAGAAAGAAAATGGATGTCGATCTTCACAGTCTTGCCTTGATGCTCATCAATCAATGGGAAGAGCCTATTGTCAAAAAATACAATTGAAGACCTGGCCAAGTGTTGTCAGCGCGCAATCGACCGTGAAACGGGAGAAAAGGGGAAACTATCATCTTGGGATGACCACCTAAAGAAACTGAAAGAGAAGTTGATGGGGATTCGGTTTTGGAAGGAGTTGTATTGGCTAATGGAGGTGGAGCGGCACGGCAAAGTCCTGAAGAACCTTTCGAACTATTCAATAAACCACATTGTTGTCCCCATCTTAACTGATTGGAATGTGGATAATACCGGGAAGAAATTCCACGAGATTGACGATGACAAGGGGCAAATGTCTGCACTTTGCTACAGCAATAAGTTCGCCCTCGTGGCATTAAGGAAAGATGTTGATCCATCGTGGCATAAATTCCTCATAGAAATGGAAGCCGTCACTAAGAAATATGACTTCTGGGCGGATTTATACTGCCTTCTTCGCCTTGATTTGCATCCATAACAGATTGATTTTTGTAAGATAAGGACCTGCTATTATTTTAATAATGTCGATGTTTGGTTTGTCTTCCTTTCGTGGGTTGTTGCAGGCATCTGTTTTTTTGCATGGCAACACATCGTGGACTTGGCAAGTGGCCGATATGTTATGGGCGGTGCGGCATTTGTTCTGGCAATGCACCTTGCCCTCTTGCTCATGGCAAATCCGAGCCGCCGATTGCTCATTCCCCTATTATTGCCTGTAAGGTTGCTTCACTGCTTGTTTTTCGGCTCAATCAAGATACTTCCCATGGTGCTCTTGCTTTGCATGGCTGGACTGGGCGCGGCAGGAGTGAAAGATTCAATGAAGAATCCCCCAGTGATAGAGCATGTTAGGCTCACGCAAAAGGGGAAAGATTTTCTGGTAATCGCCGCTGTTCTGGGAGTGATTGTGTTGGCAACAAGAAGACTTGTCTCGAAAACATCTGGACGGATTGCAGCAAGAACCCGATCACCCAATCTAGACGTTATCAAGGAAGCGTGCGTTTCGTCATTATGTGCGGATTCGGAACAAGATACTAGGACCAGAAAAACGGTAAAGCGTAAGACACTTGAAGACTTAAAGACTCATACCTCATCATTCATTGTTTGGGCATGTTCAAATTGGGAACAAAAGGTTCGCAAGGATATATTTGAGAGCGAACTGATTCCGAGACTGGATCAATGGGAGGCGGAATTAATTTCGCTCGGCAGCTATGAGCCTATCATCAGCATCGTGCGTGAACTGAAGACAGATGTCCCTCAAAAGCACTTCTGGCTAAAGATGTTTTCCCTTGTTTGCGATCCTAAACTAGCATTCACGAAGACTCTAATTAAAGCTGCCGGCAATCCTGAAAAAGGAGCGGATTGGCAACATAGATATGCCAAGCGTCGTGATGTTATGCTGGCTTATGCAAAGTCTCCTGTCGAGGCTATCAATGGAGTCTTACTAAAATGGAATTCCGAAGGAGCAAAAGGTCAGTATGGCCTCCCAGTTTTAATCAAGGGAGCATCTGAACTGGCTGTGCGGGAACGAGCATATAACAACGACCCGCTATTGCTGATTTTTCAAGAGCTTAGCGAAGACGTCTTAATAAAGGCTTTTTGGCAGAAGGTGTGGGTTTTGTTTAATATTTCATCATCACCAAAGGAATGTCTTCGTTTCTTCACTGCCGAAAGCGGGCCTGTTGAGCAAGGAAAACGCATGGAGATTGTAAATAATTCGGATGATGACCGATCCGAGTATGAACTTCAGAAGAAGCCGGATGTGACGTTTGACCAAATCGCAGGTATGAAGGAGGCAAAATCATCTATATTGGAAATGGTCGTATTTCCGATCAAGAATCCAGAAAAAGCCAAGGCATTGCATATCAAACCAGGTGGAGGGGTGCTACTTTACGGTCCGCCCGGAAACGGCAAGACGATGTTTGGAAAGGCAATTGCACATGAAATTGATGCCCCATTTTTTTATGCATCAGGAGCGGACTTGCTTTCAAAATGGCATGGCGAGTCCGAACAAAATTTAAGCAGGCTCATAAAATCTGCACAACAGCACCCCGTTGCGGTTCTATTCCTCGACGAACTTGATGGTCTATTACCACGACGGACCGATGGTTCTCAGGCGGTTGACAATCGCCTTGTGACGCAATTTCTGGCGGATATAGGAGGGTTCAGAAGCAATAATAATGTGCTATTGGTTCTGGGTGCTACCAATAAGCCATGGGAGGTTGACGAAGCTGTTTTCAGAACCGGTCGATTTGATGAGAAGATCTATA
>CAYLVS010000242.1:0-2993 GCA_964387185.1 uncultured Oscillospiraceae bacterium
GTCAGGAATATTATGAGTGCCATCTGGGACGGTTACGAAGTCGGAAGAACTCTGTAAATCGGTTCCGGCAAAATGATAAGAATTAGCAGAAGCAGGAAGGAGTAACAAAAATCATGGATCTTAAAACACAGGTGGAAGGATTTATGCAAGAGGCTATCGAACTGCGACGTGATTTTCATATGCACCCGGAGCTCGGATATGAGGAATTTCGAACTTCTGAAAAGGTGGCGGATTATCTACGGGGTTTAGGACTGGAAGTAACGACTCATATCACAAAAACAGGAGTTACCGGCCTGCTGAATGCGGGTGTGGAGGGCCCCACTCTTCTAATGAGATCAGACATGGATGCCCTTGAGGTAACAGAAGAGAGCGGAGTGAAATTCGCCTCCAAAGAACCGGGCTTAATGCATGCTTGTGGCCATGATGCCAGCATGGCGTCACTGCTTATTGCTGCAAAGATTCTGACCGAACACAAGGATGAGATAAAAGGCAAGATTCTCTTCCTATTCCAGCCAAACGAAGAGAATGCAGGTGCCCTGAACATGATAAAGGAAGGTAAGCTGATCGAAACCTACGACCCCAAAGCCTGCATGGCGATTCATTATTGGCCTTATCTGGAAACCGGAAAGATAGGACTGACCGCCGGAGCGGTAATGGCCGGAACGGATCATTTCCATATAAAGATCATCGGAAAGGGAGGGCACACAGGAAGCCCCCACCTGGCGGTAGATCCCATCCTCTGCTCATCAGCCGTACTTCTTGGGCTACAGACAATTCAAACGAGAGAGATCAACATCCAAAAGCCTACATTGATTATGGTAGGGAAGATGTACGGAGGAACAGCGTCCAACATCGTACCGGATTATGTCGTTATGGAAGGAACCGCCAGATATTTATATAAAATGACGGATGAAGAAGACTTGCGGGGAAGGATGGAGCGCTCAATCAAATCCACCTGTGAAGCTTACGGTGCTACTTATGAATTAGAGTGGACTGACAGTCATCCGGCAGTCTATAACGATGGTGAAGTAGTTGATTTTGTAAAGAGTGTTGTACCCAAAATACAAGATGGTAACATTACAATCGTTGAAGAAAGATCTACAGCAGGAGAAGATTTTTCGGAATTTACCGATCGAATCCCCGGAGTCTTCATCCATGTGGGTTCCGGCAATGAAGAAAAGGGCAGCAATTATGCCCTGCACCACCCAAAGTTTAGGCTGGATGAGGATGCTATGCAGATTGGCATCGAACTCCATGTAAGAACGGCTCTTAAGTGGTTTGAAAACATGAACTTAAAAGCCTGACTACCACTTAAAACTCTAATTGACAGATATGTCACAAAATTCGGAAAATGACACCTGGAAGGGAGGTGAATAGCCTTTAGGGGGGGTATAAATATTGATTGAAAATTGTAATAATTACGTAAAGCTGCAATTCGAGAATAATAAAGGAGAATGCTACATATGAACGTTTTGCGCAAGCTCAACCAAATAATCGAGAAGTTCGAAGAATTTCTCTTATCGTTCGGAATTATCATTATCACAGTCATTCTGGTAGCTAATGTTATCACAAGATCTTTCCTAAATTTCAGCATAAAGGCTGCTGAAGAACTCAGTACCTTTTTAGTGCTTATTGTAACCTTTGCTGCGGTAGCCTATGCGGCAAGATATGGAAAGCATATCATGATGACCATCGTCCTGGATTTGATCCCGTACAAGGCAAAGAAAGTTTTGATGATTGTAAACTCTGTCCTGTGCGTAGTCTCTCTGCTATTCCTTGCCAAGATTTCTCTTGATTATGTCATCTACGTCTTTACTATGGGTCGTGTCACACCGGCCTTAGAAATGCCGGCATGGTGGCCGGTGGTCATTATGCCCGTCGGATTTGCCCTTGGAGCCTTGCAGTTCTTGCTTGCTTTCATAAAGAACGTTCGTGATAAGGACAACGTTTACGTGGGTCCCGAGCGCGTTTATGGCACAATTGATGTAGACGAAATGACACTGTAAATTCCAAATCCCTGAAAGGAAGAAATAAAAGCGATGATCACAATATTATTAGGTTTTATGGTTGGATTTTTAGTACTGGCTCTGCCCATGTTCCTTGGTATGATGATAGGACCTCTGGCAGTGATGGACATATACTATCCGAATTTCAGTCTTACAAATATAGCCTCAACCTTTGTTACAGGCGTCAATTCCTTTGTTCTCCTGGCAGTCCCCATGTTCATCTATGCGGCTGACATTATGAGCGCAGGGCAGTCTGCCCGCAGGCTACTGAATTTTGTACAGAGCTTTGTAGGGCACTTCCGCGGAGGCCTGGGAATCACAGTCGCCGGCACCTGCACCATTTTCGGAGCGATCTCCGGTTCTACTCAGGCAACTCTGGTAGCCATTGGAAAGACTGTTCTTCCCCAGATGAAGGAGTTAAATTATACGACTTCTCACGCTATTGGCCTTACCATGTCAACTGCCAATATCGCCCTTCTGATCCCTCCCAGCATTGCTATGATCATGTATGCGGTTCTCACCGGCGTGTCGGTAGCAGAGATGTTTATTGCAGGCGTGGGCCCCGGCGTGATGTTGTTCTTAATTTTTTCAGTTTATGAGTTTCTTGTTGCAAAAAGAAAAGGCATCATCCAGATTGAAAAAGTCTCATGGGCTGACAGATGGAAAGCTACGAAAGAAGCCCTCATACCTCTCGGATTTCCGGTTCTGATTTTGGGAGGTATCTACTCCGGAGCTTTCAGTCCCACAGAAGCAGCAGCAGTGTCTGTCTTATATGCTTTCATTGTGGAAAAATTTATCTACAGATCAATCACATGGAAAGACCTGGTTCGCCTGGCCCTGGGTACAGGATCCGTTACCGGAACCATATTCATTCTACTCTCTGCGGGTGCAGCATTTTCCTGGGTCATTACATATGCCGGTATTCCACAGCGTTTAATCGCAGCTACTTTGGGGACGGATCCCAGTGCACTGAGTGTCCTGTTAATT
>CAYLVS010000243.1:0-2977 GCA_964387185.1 uncultured Oscillospiraceae bacterium
TGACGTTATGGGCGAAGGTCAACGGGGTTCCGCTGGATTTGGGATTCCCCGTTGATGTTATGGGCGAAGGTCAACGGGGTTCCACTGGGTTTGGGGTTCCCCGTTGATATGGCGGAGAGATAGGCCAAGGAAGAGAGCATAAAAAAGCCGGGACTAGAATCTATCCGCCCGGCTTTATGTTTGCTTTATACCAACTTTTATACCAATTCCAGAAATACCATCTCTGCAGCGTCGCCCTGTCTGGGTCCCAGCTTTAGGATTCTGGTGTAGCCGCCATTTCTTTCGGCGTACTTCGGCGCAACCTCATCGAAAAGCTTCTTGACCACATCTTCATCAAAGATGACAGACATGGCTTGCCTTCTCGCATGTAAATCGCCACGCTTGCCAAGGGTGATCATCTTTTCTGCAATCTTTCTAGCTTCCTTTGCTCTGCAATCGGTGGTAGATATTCTACCTTCACGGAGCAGGTCGGTAACCAGGTTCCGCAGCATGAGCTTTCTGTGAGCGGTCGGCTTGCCTAATTTTCTATAGCCCGGCATATGCTTAACCTCCTTATTTCCTATTCGTCACTGGGCTTCAAACTGAGCCCCAGTTCTTCCAGTTTGTTCTTTACTTCATCCAGGGACTTCTTGCCCAGGTTTCTAACCTTCATCATGTCTTCCTCTGTGCGGTGGGTCAGCTCTTCAACGGTGTTGATGGATGCTCTCTTCAGGCAGTTGAAAGAGCGAACGGAAAGCTCGAGCTCTTCGATGGTCATCTCCAGAGCCTTTTCTTTCTGATCCTCTTCCTTCTCGACCAAAATCTCAACCGCATCCATACTGTCTGTCAAATCGATAAACAGCTTCAGATGCTCCTGCATGATCTTTGCGCCGATGGATACTCCTTCGTTGGGCGTAATGCTGCCGTCAGTCCACACTTCCAGAATCAGTTTGTCATAGTCTGTAATCTGGCCAACACGGGTATTCTCTACCACAAAGTTAACTTTCGTCACGGGGGTAAAGATGGAATCTACCGGAATCATTGCAATGGGCATATTCTCGTACTTATTCTGGTCTGCGGGCACATAACCCCTGCCTTTGGAGATGTTGATTTCCATCACCAAAGAAGCATTCTCTTCAAGGGTAGCAATGTGCAAATCTTGATTAAAGATTTCCAGCCCAGTGTCTGCAATGATGTCGCCTGCGACGACCTCTTTGGGGCCTACTGCATTGATAATTACTCTCTTTGCGCTATCATTGTCCGTAATCCGAACTGCTAGTTTCTTCAAGTTCAAAATGATCTCTGTCACGTCTTCCTTCACACCGGGAATGGTGGAGAACTCGTGAAGGATTCCGTCTATTTTTACGGAGGTCACTGCAGCCCCGGGGAGAGAACTCAGAAGAATTCTTCTCAGGCTGTTTCCCAAAGTGGTTCCGTATCCCCGCTCCAAAGGCTCAACGACAAATTTTCCATAGTCATTTTGCCCTTCGGGAGACAAGCATTCGATTGTTGGCTTTTCAATCTCTATCATTGTAAAACCCTCCTTTTCTCAGATCTGCCCTTCCGGAACCTCCTAAGCAGGCTCCGGAATGACGCCTTCCAATTACTTCGAGTAGAGCTCAACGATGAGATGCTCAGCAACAGGAGTATCGATTTCTTCTCTAAGGGGCATTGCTAAAATTCTGCCCTCAAGCTTATCCGTATCGACGCTGATCCAAGACGGAGTGCTGATGGACATGTCTCTGATTTCCTTAAACTTAGGCGATGAAGCGCTCTTCTCTTTTACCTTTATCACATCGCCTGCAGATACTTCTATAGATGGAATGTTCACCTTTTTCCCATTTACGAGGAAATGGTTGTGAGTCACAAGCTGTCTCGCTTCTTTTCTGGAGGAAGCGAAACCCATGCGGAAAACCACGTTATCCATCCTAGTCTCCAGCATAATCAGCAGGTTTTCACCTGTGAGTCCCTTCTTCTTCGCTGCTTTATCAAAATAGTTGCGGAACTGTGCTTCCAGGACTCCGTAGAAGCGTTTTGTCTTCTGCTTTTCACGAAGCTGTAGTCCGTATTCCGTTACCTTGGCTCTTCTGTTTTGTCCGTGCTGTCCCGGTGCATAAGCTCTTTTGTCTACTGCGCACTTACCGCTGTAGCATCTTTCGCCCTTGAGGAACAGCTTTTGTCCTTCCCTTCTGCACTGTCTGCAAGAGGGTCCTGTATATCTGGCCATTCTAATGACACCTCCCTTTCATTATACTCTTCTTCTCTTAGGCGGTCTGCAACCGTTATGGGGAATCGGTGTGATATCTTTGATCATGTTGATTTCAAGTCCTGCAGTCTGCAAGGCTCTGATCGCAGCTTCACGACCGGATCCGGGTCCTTTAACGTATACTTCAACCGTCTTCAGTCCATGCTCCATCGCAGCTTTTGCTGCTTCCTCCGCTGCCATCTGTGCAGCGTAAGGAGTGGATTTTCTGGATCCCTTAAAGCCAAGAGATCCGGCGCTGGACCATGAAAGGGCATTGCCGCTGAGATCTGTAAGCGTCACCAAAGTATTGTTGAAGCTCGACTGGATGTGTGCTTGACCGCGTTCGATATTCTTACGTTCTCTTCTCTTTGTACGAACAGTCTTTTTTACTTGTTTTGCCATCGTTTCGAACCTCCTTTACTTTTTCTTTCTGCCCACAGTTTTCTTCGGGCCTTTTCTTGTTCTTGCGTTGGTCTTAGTGTTCTGGCCTCTTACAGGGAGGCCTCTCCTATGTCTGATTCCTCTATAGCATCCAATTTCCATCAACCGCTTAATATTTAAGGAAACCTCTCTTCTAAGGTCACCTTCAACGTGGTGTTCGGAATCGATGATCTTTCTGATCGCACCTACTTCTTCTTCAGACAGGTCCTTTACCCGAATGTCCGGGCTGATACCGGCTTTGTTTAGGATATCCAGGGATGTAGTCCTTCCAATGCCGTATATATAGGTAAGTCCGATTTCTACTCTTTTGTC
>CAYLVS010000244.1:0-2918 GCA_964387185.1 uncultured Oscillospiraceae bacterium
GCCTTGTTAATGGATGCCTTTAATGCCAAGGGTGTGCTCATGGTTCTCCTTACTCTGTTCCCGCCTAATTTGATTCTGGCTCCTGCATTGTGTGGTGCTGCCATTGCGTCTCTTCGGCTGGCTTTCGACCTTTTATCGGACAGTCCCCTGCAATTGAAAAAGAACCTGGCTCATAAAGCAGGTCCTTTTATGACTTTTCAGGCCGTTATGGCAGTCCTTGTGTTGGCAGGTTGCTTGATCGAGTCCTTTATATCCCCTCTTTTACAGCGGCTATTAGGATAGCTGCAATTGTCTTTGCGTCTTCAATTTCTCCTGTCAGAACCATCTCTTTCAACTTGGCAATGTCATATTCTACAACATCTATGGCCTCATTGTCATCATAATTCGTTTCGCCGGACGTGAGTCCCGTAGCGTAGTATAAATGGATGACCTCTTCCGAATAGCCAATGGATGAATAAAAAGAAGTAATGTGCTCAATGTGGGCGGCTGTATATCCCGTCTCCTCTTTGAGCTCGCGAGTCGCTGCGTCCAGAGGCTCTTCTCCATCATGATCTATTTTTCCTGCGGGGGCTTCCAGAACCACCTTTTCCGCTGCCTTGCGGAACTGACGAACCAAAACCATCTTCTTCTCGTCGGTGATGGCCGCCAGAGTAACACCGCCACGATGCTCTACAATCTCCCGATAGGAGGTCTTGTCTCCTACGACGGTAACAAGGTCCTTACGCAGGTTTAAGATAGCTCCTTCGTAAATCCTCTGACTGGACAATGTCTTTTCTTCAAATGTCATAAATATCTCCTACTGCCTCCACGGGGCCTGACCCCGTGGCACGTGGTTGATTATTTGGTCATTTGTGCTGATTTATCTGCAGCCGATTTCATAGCATCAATGACAGCGTTCCGGAATCCGTTGCGTTCCAATGATTCTACCGCCTCGATGGTAGCTCCTCCCGGCGAGCAGACTCGATCCTTCAGTTCACCCGGGTGTAGGCCCGTTTGCAGAACCATCTCAGCCGATCCCGCTACTGCTTGGGCTGCAAAGGTATACGCCTGCTTTCGGTTCATGCCCAGAGCCACAGCTCCATCGGCCAGAGCTTCAATAAAAATATACACGTATGCAGGCGAACTGCCGGAAATGCCTACGACACAGTCCATGAGCTTTTCTTCTACCTGCTCCGCCTTACCTATCCCGCGGAAAATACGCATTACCATTTCCATCTCTTCATCGCTGACCCAGGCATTCCTGGTCAACGCGCTCATTCCTTTTGTGATAAGTGCAGGGGTGTTGGGCATTACTCGAACGACCTTGCAAGGGAAGTTATCTTCGTCGGAGTCCACTCCCGAATTCTCTCTGCACTGCTCAATAACATAGCTCAGCGTTACGCCGGCAGCTATAGAAACAATGATTTTCTTTTCCCAGTCCATTGCAGCTGCCATCTCTTCTAAAACCTTGCCGAATGTATCAGGCTTCACCGCTAAGAGCAATATATCGCTATTTTCAACTACAGTTATGATACTGTCACATGCCTGTATTCCTGTTTGTTCCCTGACAGACTTGAGCCTGTCCCGATCTCGATCGTAGGCAAAGATAGCTTTCTCCGATCCGGGATTGGCCGCTATATAGCCTTCCAATATCGCTGTGCCCATGTTTCCGGTTCCAATAAATCCGATTTTCATTGTGCTATCCTTCCTTTCTGTTTGGTACAAATTCAGTAAAGGTCTGTCCACTGGAGGCAAATTCAATCAAAGTGTCTGTCCCCCTGGAGGCATGTTTTATTTGCTGTGGAAAATGGTTGCCTTTTCTGTTCCCGCTGCTATCTTTCGCAGAATGTCCGGCTTGGTACCGTTTGCCAGGATTAGCGGGATTCCATATTCTGAGACCTTTTCCGCCGCCGTGATTTTGGTAACGATTCCCCCCGTGCCGAAGCGGCTCTTTCCCGTGGAATCAATTTCTAACATCAAGCCGTCTATATCATAGACCTCTTCTATGAGCTCTGCGTCCTTGTTATCTTTTGGATTTTTGTCGTAAATTCCATCGATATCGCTCAAAATAATCAGGAGATCCGCTCCCCACAGGTTCGCCGTCAGCGCGCTGAGGGTATCGTTGTCTCCGATTTTGATTTCTTCGACACAGACACTGTCATTTTCATTGATGATGGGAACCACACCTTCGTCCACCAGGGTGAAAAGCGTATTTCGGATGTGCAAGTTTCGCATATGATCTCCGAAATCGTCACGGGACAGAAGCATTTGGCCCACGTGAACACCATACTCTCCAAAGAGCTCCTTATACGCCATCATCAGCTCAACCTGACCGATGGCACAGAGCGCCTGCTTATAGTTGATGTCCTCTTTCCGATGCCATTTATTAATAGCACCCACACCGCAGACACCGGCCCCGGAAGAAACGATAATAATCTGCTTTCCCATAGCCATCAAATCATGAAGCTGATCGACGATGTTATGCAGAATCGTCTCGTTGACTACCCCGTGTTCATCCGACAAAGTTTGGCTGCCTATTTTAACTACAATCTTTCTGCTATCATGTATTACGTCACCTAGTGTGCTCATTGTGAAATCGTTGCCTTCTTTCCCGGGTACAAACCCATATAATTATTTGATAATAGCATAACAGAGCGAAAAATGAAAGTGGAAACGCTTTTTCATTTGTGTTTCTCTTCCGCTGGAATCTGAGCAGAAAATCAAGTTGTACGTAGATTGCAGCAAAATCTGCTTCTGAGTGAACAAAAAATCAAGTTGTACGCGATTTGCAGCAAAATCTGCTTCCGGGTGAGCAAAAAATCAAGTTGTACGCAATTTGCAGCAAAATCTGCTTCCGGGTGAGCAAAAATTCAAGTTGTACGGACTGACCAAGAGGGAGTACCCCAATAAAACAACGTACAACTCAATAATTTGCACAG
>CAYLVS010000245.1:0-2909 GCA_964387185.1 uncultured Oscillospiraceae bacterium
TAAATAAAATTTATTTATTTTTTAATTATTATTTGTATTTACTTATATTAATATCAGAGGCATCAGGGATGTAGGTATCGTATCTACGATTTTATCCATCCTTGTAATGGTCGCCTTCGGCATGGTAGCCATCAGTGGCTTCCTCAACTGGGAGCAGAACTCCTTCATTCCATTCACAGCGGATGGCGATATAATGGGTGTTTCCGGCATTGCCTTCGGAGATTGGATCTACTATATCGGTATGGGTATCGCTATCGGCATGTGGATGTACGCCGGCTATGAATCCATGTCCACGGTGGCCGGAGAGGTCACCAATCCACAGGTCATTCCAAAAGCGACTATGATTACAATTCCACTGATTATGGCTGTGTATATCTTCCCGACTATGGCCGGACTGGCTACGTTGACAGATGAGAAAGTGGCAAATCTTTTAGGTATTTCTGTTGAAGAGGTGGCTGCGGAAGGCGGTGCTTGGGCTTTCTGGGGAACGGAAGCGGGGACCGTAGGATATTCGGATGTTGTCACCGCAAATTGGGGCCCTGCCTTTGGTCTTTTCTTCGTCATTGTTGCCGTACTTGCTCAATGCTCCATCTACAACACATACATAGCTTCCGGATCAAGAGGATTCTTTGCTCTTGCGGAAGATAACCTGGCTCCACCAATCTTGATCAAGGTGGACAAAAAGCATGGCGTCCCCTATGTGGCTGTACTTTCTGTGGGTATCGTCAACCTGATCCTGTGCATGTTTGCATTCAAGGTCGTTGTGGTTATTGATGTATTCCTGTTGATATCCGCTTATGTAATGATCTTTATTTCTGCTATGATTCTGAGGAAGAAGATTCCCAGGGAACAACTCAAGTTTAAGATCCCCGGAGGATATGGCCTCCTGTGCTTTATCTGCGTTGTACCCATGACCATCGCCTTTATTGCTTTCTTTATTAACGGTACCGATTACTTTATCGGTGGTATGGTAGGTATTGTTTCCGGACCGGTTCTCTACATCATCTGGAGAAGGATGTATGGCGGTTTGACAAAGAAAGATCCCGTCAAGTATCCCGGAAATCCCAAAACAGGATTGGCTGTGGGCGACACAAAGAGAATGAGCGTCATGTTCGGTATCCTCACCGTCATGGGTGTTATCGGCAGCATCTTCCTACCCTGGTTTGAAGGAGAGTGGGGAGACGAGTGGTATCTCGAAGTCTATGGCTTCGACGGTTTCCTGGGCACAATGTTGCTGTGGATCCGGATAGCTACCGGAGCAGCTGCAGTGTTAACCGTTGTGTTGGCAGTAGTGGCGTCCAAGGTGGAGCCTAAGAAAGCATAGTTTGTGTTTTAGTACAATGAGTTTAAGGGGCGGCCCCGGAGAGGGCCGCCTTTTCAATGCAAAACCCAACCCCAAAAACCGAGCCGTCCCCTCGTGTCCCCGAGGACAGTGTGATTTCAAAAACCGTCCCGAGTTGAAGATAATAGGCCCATATCACATCTGAGCAGAAGTTTTATGCCTAAATACCAGCTCAAAAGGCTTGGAATTTCACTCCGGCGGGAGAAAATAGGTATAGATGAGTTAAATAATACTGTAATTGAGTCTATAAAATTAAAAATAATAGGCTCATATCACATCTAAAGTAGAAATTATAGGCCTAAACGCCGGCTTACAAGCCTCAAAATCATGAGAAAGTGGTAGAAAATAGGTCTAACCAAGCTAAATTATAAGTCAATTAGACCTATAAACCGTAGACACAACTTTGCACCATTATTGAATCGAACTATATTATGACTGAACTAATTTACACACAAAGAAGACGTGATGTTGCACAAAAGTATGTGCTAATAGGGAAATTTTAATGAAATCCTGCACACTAAATTAAACCAAGAACTGAAGATATAGTATAATATTAAGACATCGATGAAACATTATGATAACGGAAAGGAAAGCTATGGACACGGTTGTTGGAATTCTCTTATTTTTGTTGTTGGGCCCACTTTTAGGGGGGGGACTGCAAGGGCTTAGAGCTGTTATCTCGGCTAAATTGCAGGGAGAAGCTCCTCGGCATATCCTGCATGGTTTTATAGATCTGATCACAGCGTGCAGAAGACCATGGACTGAGTCGCGCAGTCAAAGGCTTTGTGCGATATCCCGACCGCTTCTTACCCTTGCAGGAGGTGTTGTTTTCTTTACACGGGGCAATATTGCTCTAGTCTTCTCTTTATTAATTTTTGCAAAGGCGGTAGAGACTTGGGGAAAGCACGATTGGAGAAAAAACTCCAGTGGAATGAAACTTGAAAGGGACATTGCATGGGACTCTGTCCTAATCAGTCAGCTGTTCTTAATCGCGGCAGGATTCTATTGCTATATAGCAATAGAATCTTATCAGGGGAACTTTCTAGTTGCCGACATTATGTCGGCAGATATGGCTCCCGCCTTTTACATGCCCCTCATGCTTCTAGGATTTATCTGGCTGCTTCTGCGGGAATCCAGTGCCGGTTTTCAACTCCATAAAGAAGGGGGAGAAGATCATGGAAAGGAGCAGGCTCTGCTTATAATCGGAGGCTGGTACCGGACAGTGGTTCTTTACGCGGTTCTGTTCCTGTTCAATTACAGCGGAACAGTTTTTTCCACTGTGATTTCCATTGCTATCTGCCTCCTGGTATGGCTATTTGGGCTGCTCCTGCAAAAGCCACATTCACAACCACCGGAGCCGGCGACTGTCTCAGTTATATCTGCAGTCCTGCTGCTTGCCTCCTTCATCAATCTGTTTGTGTTACTGCCATGACGCTGTGGACGCTGAGAGAGGGGAACCGGGTCGGCCTCTAATCTGAGGGAAAATGAGCAGAAATCGCAGAAGTGTGTGACCGTTACTACCGTTCTGCAATGGGCACATAGGGATGCTTTGGCTCTGCGTTGATAT
>CAYLVS010000246.1:0-2862 GCA_964387185.1 uncultured Oscillospiraceae bacterium
TAAGCCAAAACGTAAACTATGGCGACATCACTATTACTATCAATGAAAAGGAAATTGCTGCAGAAAAGGGGGAGTAAGCCGGTGAGCAGGAAAGATACGATAAAATCAGCTTTTGAATCTATGATGTTTGTCTGGGGCCAACCTCTGGATGCTAAGGTGGCCGCCGATATTTTCAATATTGATCGCAAAGAAGCTTACGATTATTTTAAGGAGCTTCAGGAAGAGTACGAAACTCAGGGCCGTGGCATTCGAATTCGCGAAATTGACAAGTCCTTTCAACTCTGTACCTGGGAGCAGAATGACGAATACATACAGCGGCTTTGCACGCCGATAAAGGAGAAGCGGTTGACGCAATCCGCTATGGAGACTCTGGCCATTATTGCCTACAAGCAGCCGGTGACCAGGGGCGAAATTGAGTCCATTCGCGGCATCAAATGCGACAGAGTCATCGAAGGGCTGACGAAAAAAGAGCTGATAGAAGAGGTGGGCCGCAGTACGGGAATTGGCCGGCCGATCCTATACGGGACGACCAAGGTCTTTCTCAAAAATTTCGGTTTTACACATCTTACTGACCTGCCTCAAATGGAGGACATCAGCGACGTGATCCGAGAATCCGAGGAAGATGAGGGGAGCGATCCGCTGCAGATTACCCTGGATTGGCAGGAGCAGTAGCCTGAATCCAACAGCAAAATATAATTAAAGTCCTGCCTATTAGATTTGATTTATAGGTCTAATTTCACCACAATTAAGCTTTTCTATGCCTAACCTTTGCTTTTTTAGCAGAATTTCGAGCCTTGAAATCCAACATTTAGGCCTGAAATCACTGTATTGGATGGGATTTGGGCCTATTATTTTCGATTTAATAGGCCTGATTTCATCATAATATGCCTTGTTTAGGCCTATATCCTGCGTTTAACGCAGAATATAGATCCATCTGAACTGAAATTTAGGCCTAGAACTACTGCATTTCCTATAATTTAGGACTATTATTCAAACTGTTAATTCAATTTACAATGTACAAAAACTTTTTCATGGACAACGCCGTGTATAACTCTTAACCTACTGTAAATCATAGTAGAGAGGAGTTTTTAAGGGATACTTTTAACATGGAGAGGAGATTACATGAAAAATAGCAATCGTAAACCTGTCATTATTATTTTAATGACATTTATCATAGCAACAGGAATTGGGGCTCCTGCCCAGGGGTTTGCGGAGCCGCAGGCTGCACCTGGTACACCCACGGTTCTACCGCCAAGCGTCTCTGCACAGAACGCAATTGTAATTGAGCAGTCCACCGGCAAGGTTCTGTATGAAAAAAACAGCAGGCAGAAAGCATATCCCGCCAGCACCACGAAAATCGTCACAGCACTGTTGGCAATCGAATCGGGGTCCTTGGACCGGGTGGTACGGGTGGCTGGAGCTGCAGAAGGCGTTGAGGGGTCTTCCATTTATTTGGCAGCTGGTGAGCGTATGCCTCTACGGGACCTTGTTTACGGTCTGATGCTGCGGTCCGGCAACGATGCGGCAGTTGCTATTTCCTGCTTTGTGGACCGGTCAACGGAGGCCTTTGTTCAGAAAATGAACGAACGCGTTGGGGAAATGGGCGCAATGGATACCAACTATGTAAACCCAAATGGACTTTATGATGACAATCATTACACTACTACCTATGATATGGCTATCATTGCCAGAGAAGCAATGAAAAACCCCGAATTCAAAGAAATCGTCGGAGCAAAATCCTGGGTTGCCGATCGCGGGGAAGGAAAATATAATCACTTTTACAATAAGAACAAGGTAGTCTTTGAATACCCCGGCGGAACAGGGATTAAGATCGGCTATACGAAGAAATCGGGCCGGACCTTAGTGGCCTCAGCGGAGCGGGACGGGATGGAGCTGATCTGCGTGGTTATGAATGCTCCCGATTGGTTCAACGACAGCTACAAGCTGATGGATTATGTGTTTGAAAGTTTTCAAATGAACAAGATATTTGAAGCCTCGCGGATACTCAAGGCCATCCCCGTCAGAAGCGGAGATAAGGGCCATATTTTCGTTGGTCTTAGAAATCCCATTCTGCTACCGGCTCGGAAAGAAGAAACCATTAATCTGGAAGTGGTGTACCGGTTACCGGTCAGCGTTCGACCTCCTCTTCGCCGCTGGCAAGAGGCCGGGAGCATTGAACTCTATGCAAACGAGGAATATTTGTCCTCTTATCCCCTGTATTATCTTGAGGACATACATGGACTGATGTCCGCTTCCTCTGAATAAATACAACCGAACAGCCTCCCTCCCGTCACTCATTGCGCTTTCCATGCATACTTTTAAAGTAATTGAAAGAAGGTGCAAGTGGTGAGAGATCACAGCTTTGATTGTATAGATGTAGGGAGCGAAAATTGCCCCTGTTATTTAGCGTTAACCGGAGATTGCCTCGTCTGTAGTCGCCTTCAGGGAAGAGAAGACTGCGACTGCAACTGGAAGGGCGTGTGCGTCTTCAATGAATTTATTCAGGGAAACAAGAAAGTCAACAATCCTAGGGTAGATAGTCCGTCGGAGATTGTTTACAAGAAGAATTATCTTGATGATTTGATAGTACTGGGCCTTAGGGTGGGTAAGGGCTTTGCTATAAAAGCCAGCCGCCCGGGGTCTTATATTTTTTTGCGTGAAGAGAACAGCGAATCCTATTACGCCACTCCCCTTTGCGTGATGGAGGCGGATATCGAAGCGGGGATCATAGCTGTGGCGGTAAAGATTATTTCCGCCAAGACAAAGACCCTCGCCAAGGCAGACAGCTTGATGGTGAGAGGCATTTATCGAAACGGCATCCTGGGAATCGGTTCCATTACATCGAAATTTGCAAAAGGGAAA
>CAYLVS010000247.1:0-2859 GCA_964387185.1 uncultured Oscillospiraceae bacterium
TATTTATTGAAACGTTGTGAAGCAAGCCGGAGCAGCGGCTTGCACTGATGTTATAATAAATACTGCTACTGTGGCAAAACCTGTATGTAGGTTTTGCTGGGATGTATTTATTGAAACGTTGTGAAGCAAGCCGGAGCAGCGGCTTGCACTGATGTTATAATAAATACTGCTACTGTGGCAAAACCTGTATGTAGGTTTTGCTGGGATGTATTTATTGAAACGTTGTGAAGCAAGCCGGAGCAGCGGCTTGCACTGATGTTATATAGTGTATGCTATCGATACATAATAAAGAAAAAAGGATGCGTGAAATATGAGCAAGCCGATTGTAGCCGTTGTCGGAAGACCTAATGTAGGGAAATCGACCTTTTTTAATAAAGTACTGGGTAAGAGAATCTCCATCGTAGAGGACACTCCCGGGGTGACGAGAGACCGGATCTACGGTGAAGCGGAATGGAGAGGCATACCCTTTATCATGATCGATACAGGAGGCATTGAGCCAGACACCGATGACGTTATCCTGTCCCAGATGCGGGATCAGGCGGAAATCGCTATGGAAACCGCTGACGTAATCCTGTTTTTAGTAGATGGCAAAGATGGTTTAACTTCCTCCGACCGTGAAGTTGCCTCCCTATTGATGCGTACGGGACGAGATGTAATCCTGGTTGTCAACAAAGTTGACACTTCTGCACTTCCTGATGATTTCTATGATTTCTACGAGTTGGGCTTGGGGGAACCAATTGCCATTTCTTCCGCGAACATGCTCGGCTTAGGCGATCTTCTGGATATCGTAGTGGAGAAGTTCCCTGCAGATACTGAGGGCTTAGAAGAGGATGATAGAGTTAAGATTGCAGTGATCGGAAAACCCAATGTGGGCAAATCTTCTTTGATCAATACTATGATAGGGGAGAACAGGCTCATCGTCAGCGATATTGCCGGAACCACCAGAGACTCTATCGATACCCCCTTCCAATGGCAGGGAGAGGAATATGTATTGATCGATACGGCGGGCATCCGCAGGAAGAGCAGAGTCACGGGAGACATAGAGAGATATAGCGTAATCAGGGCGATCTCTGCCATTGAACGAAGCGATGTGTGCTTGCTAATGATTGATGCTTCAGAAGGAGTAACCGAGCAGGACAAGAAAATTGCCGGCATGGCCCACGAAGAGGGAAAGGGCATCGTTGTCGTAGTGAATAAATGGGACTTGATTGAAAAAGAAACAAACACCATGGATCGTTTCCGCAAAGATATCCACGCGGAGCTACCTTTTATGTCCTATGCGCCGTCTGTGTTCATATCCGTATTGCAAAAACAGAGATTGAACAAGGTTATGGAGATGGCTAAGGTCGTCTCCGAAAAGCGCGCCATGCGCGTTCCTACGGGACAGCTGAATTCTTTGATTATCGATGCCACCATGATTAAGCAACCGCCTTCAGACAAGGGAAAGCGCCTAAAAATCTACTATGTGACGCAGGTGGGCATCAAACCTCCGCTTTTCTCTTTCCAGATCAACGACCGGGAACTGATGCACTTCTCATATTCCCGCTATCTGGAGAACAAGATAAGAGAAGGCTATGGCTTCGAAGGAACTTCCATCAAATTTGTATTCCGGGAGAAGGGAGAAAACGACAATGTCTAGTCTGTTCTCATTAACCGCTCTGTCTCCATTTAGCGCATCTATGGTATTCACATGGGTAGTTGCTATCGTAGCAGCCTATTTAATAGGAAATCTATCTCCTGCCACTACAATAAGCAGGGCCTACGGCCTTGATATCCGCAAAGAAGGAAGTGGAAATCCCGGTACTACCAATATGCTCCGTGTAGTAGGGAAGAAAGCAGCGCTGATGACCCTTCTAATCGATATTGCAAAGGGAGTTGTAGCGGTATTGATCGGCAAATACACAGGAGGAGAAGCCCTTTCCGTCTTGTGTGGGCTGTCTGTTTTTGTGGGACATATTTTTCCCGCCTTGTATGGCTTCAAAGGAGGGAAGGGGATTGCGACAGCCCTTGGCGTGCTCCTGGCCCTGCATCCGATCATTGCACTCATTTGTCTGGGCATTGCAGCCATAGGGTTTGTTACAGCGCGCAGGGTTTCGGTGGGCAGTCTGTTGGCAGCCTTGTGTCTTCCTTTCCTTTCATGGGTATACTTACCTGATTACATAATAGTGTTTACGATTATGGCTGCTATCGTCTTCGTCAAACACAGGAGCAACTTACAAAGGCTGATTAAAGGTGAGGAACCAAAGGTCAGCTTCAACAAGAAACAATAGCTTTGATTGATAGGATTGTACAGAACGAGGAGGTAAGTTATGGAGCATAAAATTGCAGTGTTGGGTGCAGGAAGCTGGGGAACCGCTCTGGCAATGAGTTTGTCGGGGAAAGGCCATTCCATCCACATCTGGGATATAGATAAGAACCATGTAGATGCATTGGAAAGAGATCGGGAAAATGTAAAATACCTTCCCGGCATCAAATTTGATCAGTCCATGAGGATTGCAGAGACCGCGGAAGAAGCCATAGCAGGATCTGATATGGTGCTGTTCTCAGCCCCGGCTCAGCATTTCCGCAGTGCTTTGGAAGGTGCCATTCCCTATCTCAAAGAAGAGATGGTACTTGTGAATGTGGCAAAGGGCATCGAGCAGAAAAGCCTCTTGCGCTTGTCTGAAATTGCACGGGAACAACTTCCCGGAGCAAGGTACGTCGTGCTTTCCGGTCCTTCACACGCGGAGGAGGTGGGAAAGGGCTTGCCTACTACAGTGGTGGCAGCGGCTGAAGATGTGAAATTGGCCGAATTTGTTCAAGACGCTTTTATGACAGATCGATTCCGTGTGTATACAAACACCGATGTGGCCGGTGTCG
>CAYLVS010000248.1:0-2858 GCA_964387185.1 uncultured Oscillospiraceae bacterium
TCCAGGCAAGACTCCATAAGGCCGGCCTGATAAGGGGGATCTAAAAAAATCAGATCTGCGGGTTCGTAGATCTGGGCAAGAACTTGTTCCCAATCTCCTCGGATCAGTTTGCAACGGTCCTCTATACGACAGGTTGCGATATTCTTTGACGTAAGCTGTATACCTTCTTTTGACTTTTCGCCAAAATACACCCTTTCTGCTCCCCTGCTAATAGCCTCCAAGCCTAGGTTCCCGGTGCCGGAGAATAAATCAATGACAATAGCACCTTCCAAATCATGGCCTACCATGCTGAACAGAGCTTCCTTTACTTTGCTTGAAGTGGGACGAATAAGCTTGTCCTTGGGCACTTCAAACCTTCTGCCTTTTAAATGCCCGGCTATAATACGCAATACAAACGCCCCTTTCTATCCATTAATTTTAACATATGATGGGAAAATAGCAACTGAAAGATGAGATTGCAAAACGGGTCTGCATAAAGATTGCAGACCCGTTTTGGCTAATGAGTGATAACGAATTTGTTTCTGCGGTTAGCCGTTTAGATTTTTCCGGATAACTGCTGTTCGGCCATCTCGACCAATCTCTTAGTCATATAGCCACCTACATAACCGTTCTGTCTTGCTGTCAAGTTGCCCTTGTCCATGCTTTCATAATTTGCGAGTCCCAATTCATTGGCGATTTCTGTTTTCATGTTCTTTAATCCGGGCTTTGCATTTGTAACTACGTTTGCCATTCTATTCACCTCCTGTTACACTCTTAATTTAACCTTTGGAGATGAAACTATGCGATGTAATAATTTCATAGCATGGTCTGTTTTGCCACATTTTTAATTTTATTTTTGCTCATAAGCTTATCATGTCCGTATCTTCAAATAACCTGCTCAGTTTTTCTCTTAGGAGACCGTTTTTTGGTTTTTCTAAAAGGGGGTCGTTTTCCAACAAGTCAGCGGCTTCTTTTCGCACGGTTTCTAAAATTCGCAAATGCTTGGATAAATCCGCAATACGAAGCTCGGGTAAGCCGTGTTGCCTCACTCCGAAGAATTCTCCCGGGCCCCGCAGCTCAAGATCTTTTTCAGCGATGAGGAAACCGTCGTTGGTCTGTTCCATAACTGCTGCCCGCTCTTTTGCGATTTGACTTTTTGAGTCGGAAATCAGCAAGCAGTAGGATTGATGCACGCCTCTGCCCACTCGTCCTCTTAACTGATGAAGTGCTGCCAGCCCGAAGCGCTCTGCACTTTCAATGAGCATTACTGTGGCGTTGGGTACGTTAATACCTACTTCTATAACCACAGTGGAAACTAATATGTCTGCCTTTCCTGTATAGAATTCTTCCATGATGAGGTCTTTTTCTGACTGCTTCATGCCTCCGTGAAGCAACCTCACCCGGAATTCCGGCAGTCGGCTCTGAGTTTCCTCATAGATCTGCGTGGCAGATTTTACATCTATTATGTGCTCAGAATCCTCAATTAAAGGAGCTACGATATAGGCTTGCCTTCCTTCTTTTATCTGGCAACGTATAAATTCATAGGCCTTTTTTCGGCCCTTTTCCGAAAGAACCTTCGTCAAAATGGGTTTTCTTCCTGCCGGCATCTCATCGATGGCAGAGTGATCCAAATCCCCATAGAGGATTACGGCCAATGTTCTGGGTATCGGCGTGGCTGTCATCACAAGAACATCCGGATTCTGTCCCTTCTTCGAAAGCAAGGTTCGCTGGTTGACGCCGAAACGATGCTGTTCATCTGTTATAACCAGGCCTACGTTGGCATATTCCACACCTGGTTGAATCAAAGCATGGGTACCGATTAAAAAATCAATTTTCCCATCTGCAAGTTCACTGAGAACTGTTTTACGTTGTTGGGCTTTCATGCTTCCCGTCAATAATGCAACACGTAATCCAAAGCTCTCAAACATCCCGTTTAAGCTATGGAAGTGCTGTTGTGCCAACAATTCCGTAGGTGCCATCAAAGCGGCTTGAAAACCGCATTTAATTGCCTTGTAGGCTGCGGCAGCCGCAACAGCTGTCTTACCGGAACCCACGTCTCCCTGAACCAATCGATTCATTACGCGAGGAGCTTCCATATCTCTTTCCACTTCTGCTAGCACTCTTTTTTGCGCAACGGTTAGTTGAAAAGGTAAAGCGTCCAAAAATGAATCCGTTCTTTGCTCCGGCGAAAATACGATTCCTTTATTGTTCGCCTGAGTACGACTTTTTATAGACAACAAAGCTAATTGTAGCAAGAAAAGCTCATCAAAGACAAGGCGAAAAGCGGCTTCTTTAACTTTGCGATACTCTTTTGGAAAATGAATGTTTTCAATAGCATACTGCAAACCGCAAAGCCGGTTTGCGACAATAATATCATCCGGCATGTAATCAACAATTTCCTTGGCGTCAACGAGAGCCTGCCGCTGCCATTTGCGGAGATCCTTTTGTGAAATTCCCTGTGTCAACGGATATACGGGCAGGATTTCTCCGGGCAAATCCTTCTGCCAGCGATTAAAATCCGGGTGCACCATTTGCAAACGCCCTGCTCTTGAACTGACCCTTCCGTAAAACTCGTATAAGCACTCCTTATCTAAAGTTTTCTCTAAATATGCAGCATTGAAGAATACCACTTCAATGCTTCCGCTTTCCATGAGGGTAATTTTGCCACGCACCAGAGCAATCTCTCCGTCTACAAGGTCCTTGATCGGCTTGCAGTGGCGGAGGTCCTGATACTCTCTGGGGTAATATGAAAGAAAATCCTCAATTGTGCGGATTTTCAATTTTTCCAATGCTTTTGCTTTTTTGGGCCCTACTCCCTGAAGGCCGGTAATGTGATCGTGAATACCCAATTTATCATCCTTTGACTTCAATGTTTCTGG
>CAYLVS010000249.1:0-2827 GCA_964387185.1 uncultured Oscillospiraceae bacterium
TGTATAAACCGGTGTATCCGCATAGATCTGCGCGGTAGTTGTCTTTGAGAGAGAATAGGAAGATACACTAAATCCGCTGTTAATCAGCAGTGCATCCAACTTGTACAGCATTCTTTCCTGATTCAAATCATCAAAAAACATCTTATATTTCTCAGTGAGCCTCTTCTTTTCTGCTGTTTCTTCCTCTCCTAAAGCCGGGTATTCTTCAATTAAGGTATTGATCCTGGTCATTTGCTCTTCTGCAGACGCGATTTCCGCTGAAATCTCTGCGCCGTTGATTAATGCCGGGTTTATCACATAGCTATATAAGAGGAAGATGATAATGGCTGCTACAAGAATAATCAGCAGTTTTTTATCTCTCTGGTTTATATCCATTGCTACTTTTTTCATTCTGCTTCACCGGCTTTCATCACTGCATTGATTGTTACGTTCATCAAGCTGCTGTTGGGGTCACTGGTGATTGTGTTCAATTCTACTTCCTGAAACAGTCCGCTGTTTTTCAGGTTTAGCAGAAGCTCCGCCGCTGCTTTTCTGTCAGGAGCAGCAAACACAAAACCTGCTGCCGCGTTGTTAATACTAATGCTGTTTAGCGTAACAGAGGTGGGCATCACGCTTGTAAGCGTTCCCATGATCTCTGTTCCCAGAACATCTGCCTCTTGAAACTTCTTTACTATTTCTTCGGAAATCTCATCGTACTGCTTCATGGCATCGATGCTCATCTTGAGTCGATTGGCTTCTGTGTATTCGCTGCTTGCAATTTTTACTTCTATTTCTGTATTTATATCCGTTAACCTGTTAAGTAAAACAAAATTTCTGGCGACCAATCCCACACTTAAGAGGACGCATAAAATAATTACGATCACTGCGATAAAGTTTGAGGACTTAGGATCGATCCGAGCGCCTCTTTTCTTATCAAATACTAGAAAAAAGTTATAATCTTTCATCTGCTTACCACCTGCCTCATCTTTCGTAGCGAATCAGCGCACCGATTGCATTCATATAGGAAGCAACGGGTATCGCAGAATCCTTTAACTTAACACTTGAGATTTTATTGATCTGCTCTGAAGGAACGCCAAAATTCCCCTCGCAATATTCAGCAAAACCTGTCAGATTACTGCCTCCTCCACAGAGGAATATATGACTTACATTACCGGCACCGGATCGACTTGTATGAAACCCGATAATCTTTCGGATCTCGTCCGTCATATTGTAAAAAAACGGGCGGAGAATCTCTGCATACTTTTCTTCCTCTTCGTTGTTTCCAAAGAAGTTAAAACCGCCTTCTTTCATCTTCTTTATATCTTCTTCCGGCTCAAAAGTCTTGTCGCTGATGATTTTTTCAATCTCGCTGCTGCCGGAATCCAGCTGTCTGAAAAACATGGGCTTTCCTTTGGAAACAATGTAAACCGTTGTGAGGATATCTCCAAAGTCGATAATCATTGCGCCTGCCTCACTAGGCAACTCGTCGTTAATCATCACCTCTCCCGCCAAGAGCTTATCCATAGCATTGATATTGATATCCATAGCTATCGGTTTCAATTTGGCATCCGCTAATACATTATGATAGGCTTCCACGATCTCTCGATCCATGGCAGCTGCTCGATAACGATCCAACATGGCTCCGTTTTCCGAGATTACTTTGTCGACGACTTTATACTGTATTACGCCCTCCGGCTGAACATGGTAAGTTTCAATCATTTCTGTTGTTATCATAGATGCTATTTCTTTGGGTTTGGCTGTGGGCAGGTCGATATCTCGGATGACTGCTCCATAGCCATCGATAGTAAGAACTGCATCTTTAGTTTGAAAACCGGAAGCCTTCATAGCATTTGTTATCGCATCAACCAGAAGGTCAGGATTTTGAATGATTTCTCCGTTGAAATACGTCTTCCGGTACAGGAATGCTTCCAACCTTTTCAACCATCACGCTGTTCTTTGCAAAGCTTCCCTCTGCCATATGCAAGTTCTTCTTTCCTACATCGATCGCTAATAAAGAACCCAATACCATCCACCTCCAAAACTTATCGTGATAATTCGTGTTACTACAATGATTGGTATATTTCCATCATCGGCAGCATAATCGATATGACTATAAACCCTACTACGATACCCATGAAAACAATTAAAATGGGTTCTATCAATGTTACCAATTTATGAATCGAATTTTCAACTTCGTCATCGTAATATTCAGAGGTCTTGTCAAGCATGTCTTCAATGGACCCGGTTTCCTCACCGATGCCAATCATGGAGTACACCATGGGGGGAAGGATATCTGCCTTCCGTAATGACTGGGAGAGGGGCATTCCTTTGCGGATGTCTTCTTTTGTGACTTCTAAACCGTCCATAATAACTCTGTTGTTGACCACCCTAATAACAATCTCCAGGGACTGGAGAAGTGTCATTCCGCTTCCCAATAGTGTCGCAAGAGTTCGTGAAAATCTCACTGCTGAAATCTTGGTAATCGTATTCCCTATTGCGGGCATTCTAAGAAGCATGGAATGCCAGCTTCTCTTTCCGTTTTCCGTATTGATATAGGCTCTGACAACTAATACGAGCATCATGATAGCAATCAGAATAATATACCAATAACCCATAAGGACGTCTGAAAATGCCAACAAAAACCTAGTTGGCGCCGGTAAAGTCATGCCTTCGGTGAACATGCCGGTAAAAACGGGAAGTACCTTCATGACAAGTATTAGTACAACAATAACGCACAGCACGGACAATATGATAGGATACATCATGGAAGATCTGATTTTGTTCCTGAGCTTTACATCCTTTTCAAAGGTTTCCGCTACCTTGGCAATTACGCTGTCAAGGCGGCCGC
>CAYLVS010000250.1:0-2808 GCA_964387185.1 uncultured Oscillospiraceae bacterium
CCGATTGTCGTCCGTGGTGCTGCCCAAAACGTGGGAGGCAAAGGCTCCGATGGGATAGTATCGCTTTACATCCTCAGCAATAGAAATGCCCGGAAGCCGCGCTTCCCGGATTCTATCCGCTTTGTCCTTGTCAATATACTTTGCAACCCGGACGAGAGATTTCTTCGCAGTAACGGTTTCAAATACGTCGGTTTCGTCCATCTCCAGTATTTCTGCCAATACCCTTGCCGTGTTCTGTTGCTTTGCCAGTCCTTCTTCTTCCGTTCTGGCGGATTTCACATCTCCGGGTCTTGCCCATATCGTGTTTGTGACAGCACTGATGGCCATCTCCTTACCGTTTCTATCATAAATAACCCCTCTCTTTGCGGGAATAGGGGTATCCATTGTCTGCTGCTCCACGGCAAGCTTTGCGTAGCGGTCGCTGGCCACTACCTGGATCCACCCTACTCGAAAGATCAGGGCAGTACATAAAAAACATACCACAAAGAAGACAAATATCATTCTCTTTCTATTTCTGTTTGAGCTGTTTGACATATTCTCTCCTAATTTGTAGATTTCTACCTCTAAAAGACAAAGCCGGATAAACGATTTGCCTACTTCATTCTGTTATCCGACATTATAGCACCATATGCAGTTATTCCTAAGTGTTCTTAATATTTTATTCCGGGCCTTATACTTTATGACTTGTCGGGCGTGCACTTAACAGGTTTCACGCAATCAATCCTTGAATGCCAGTTGTTTCAAGGTCAAGGCAAAGTCGGGAATCGTATTGCTGTCTGCATTGATGTAGGCAATCCGATCCGCATCGGGATAGACCATGCCAAGCTCGTTTATAGCCCTTTCTTCGATAATAGAGACATTGTTGGCGCTCTTAATGGCTACATTCAGGTTCTCAATCTCCCCCTGTACCACATCTGATTGGGCCAAAAGGGCGTTTGTATTGAACTTGATTTGCGTAGAATACGCTGCTGTGATGATCAAGCAGATGCAAAGCAGTCCCGCAAACAGAGTCAGAAACAGCAGTCTGGCCTTATCTTTACCGCTGACTTGGGAGCAGGGAGACTTGTATTCTTCTTTTTCCACTGCACAAGCGGGCTTCATGTCTAGGCCATACTTCTTATAACTTTTTTGATACTCGTACCATTTTTCTGCTGCCATCATATCTCTTTACCTCTTCTCAATGACTCTCAACTTTGCACTACGGGCCCTTGGATTTTCTTCAATTTCCTGTGTGCCGGGTAAAATCGGTTTTCCCGATACTTTCTTTACATCAGTTTTCTTTCCGCATGCACAGACCGGAAATTCTTTCGGGCAAGTGCAAGGATCTAATCTTCTGCGGTAGGCTTCCTTTACAATGCGATCTTCCAAAGAGTGGAAGGTTATGATGCAAAGCCTGCCATCGCTGTCAAGAACATCTATAAACCGGTCTACTGCTCTTTCTAACTGTCCCAACTCATCATTAACAGCGATTCGGATTGCCTGAAAGGTTCTCTTTGCGGGATGGGGTCCTTCTCTTCTGGCGGAAGCCGGGATGGCTGCCTTGATGATATCCACCAGCTCGTATGTGGTATCGATCGGTTGCTGTTTGCGCGCTTCCACAATGAACTGTGCGATGCGGGAAGCCCATCTCTCCTCGCCGTATTTCTTTATGATTTCAGTGATTTCATCCCGGTCCCATTCATTGATGATCTTCCATGCAGTGAACGGATCTTCTGCATTCATTCGCATGTCTAGGCTTCCGTTATTCATGTAGGAAAAGCCCCTTTCCGGGTTGTCCAGCTGGAAGGAGGATACTCCCAGGTCCAGGACTGCGCCGTTTATCTTTTCCACACCCAACTGCTGCAGCACTTCATTAACGTTTTCGTAGTTACTTTGGACAAAATGCTTTCTGCAATGGTATTGCTGCAGGTTCTGTTGCGCTGCCCGCAACGCGTCTATATCCCTGTCAATCCCTATCAGCGTGCCTTTGGGGCTTAGCTTTTCGCAGATGCCTGCAGAATGACCGCCCCCTCCTAAGGTTCCATCTACGTAAATGCCTTCCGGTTTGATGTTCAAGTTTTTAATGATCTCTTCGTACAGTACGGATGTATGTCTGAATTCCATCGGAGCTTCCTCCCGGATTGTTATATTCCAAGCTCGGCCATTTTCTCTGCAATCTCGTCATAGCTCAGGTTATCGCTTCCGTAGTTTATCCACTCCTGCTTGCTCCATACTTCAACACGACTCATGACGCCGATGGTCACCAGTTCTTTATCGATTTTCCCATGTTCTCTGAGGTTTTGGGGAATGGTCAGTCTGCCTTGTTTGTCTATTTCGCACTCTACGGCGCTGGAAAAGAAGTAGCGGACAAATGCTCTCGCATCCTTGCTTGCTACGGGGAGACTCATCAGCTTGTCCTCAAATTTCTTCCACTCCTCTGATGAGTAGATGAACAAGCAGTTATCCAGACCCTTGGTCAGGATGAACTTATAACCAAGCTCGTCCCTGAATTTTGAAGGAACGATGATCCTGCCCTTGGCATCTATAGAGTGCTGATACTCTCCGATAAACATGCTACTTCTCCGATTTTTTATTTAAGTATCTCCACTATACTCCACTTGCCTCCACTTTGCAACCACTGCATGGGAAAAATGTGGGCATCTTTGCCCATTTTTCGATGTTTTTCGCTATTTATGGGTTGCGCTTATATGGTGTGACTAGATTTTGTGGAACCTGGGGACAGACATACTAAATGTTGACTTTTTCCTCTCGGGTCAACGGTAAACTGCAATTCGAGCTCGGTCCCGTTGACTTTTCTCATTCGGGTCA
>CAYLVS010000251.1:0-2805 GCA_964387185.1 uncultured Oscillospiraceae bacterium
TACTGTCTTGAGGGCCTGAAAGGCTGTTTGAGAGAAGTTCATCAAAATAGGCTGCCTTGGCACCATCCAGGTAATAGTCATAGGAGTATTCCAGTTCAAATTGATAGTACGCCTCGATGAGAAAGTCTGTGGCTTCCTCGTCGCTAAGCGCGGGATCCAAATCGAGACCCAGATAGGCTGTGATATCTTCCTTTGTGTAAGCCGCAACGTCGGCCTCAGCCATCTCCATGATGTATTCTTCTATATAAGAATCCGGTATTTCTTCGGCCTCAGTCTCTAGAGAAGCGACCATTTCCTCATAATCCGGTCTGTCGTATTTGTATTCCTGTAACCCATTAATGGGCAAGGTGCCCACTGCCGAGAGGCCATTGTATGTAGGATCGCAGAGGACCTTTATGGAGAAAATCAAATCGTCTGCGGTAACAGATTCACCATCACTGAACCGAAGATTCTCCATCAACTGAAACCTGTAGGTAGTATAAATTGTCTTTCCGGAAGGGTCCTTTTCTTCTAGGATCTCACAGGAGGCCGCATAAGGTTGGGGCTCTCCGTCCACATCCGGCCGTAGCAGTGACATGGAAGTTAGCTCGACAATGACCTGGTCATCTGCCGTCTCCGAGAAAAATGGACTGAATACCCCACTCATCTGGCCATTTCCGATTACCATGGTCTCAACGACCGGCTTTTTTCCACAAGCGGTTAATGAGAAACAGAGAGCAAACGCTAACACGAACGATAAAAAACGATTCTGCCTCTTGGTTCTATTATTCATTTATACCAGACCCTTCCCAACCTCCGACAGGCTGGGTTCCCTTTGGAAGTTCTTTAGCCACTCCAGCAGTTCTGAGGTTCTTTCATAAATTGCCATTGCTTTTTCTTCGTCGATGAACCTGTCCATTACCCTGCTATAGGAAAAGGGATAATCGCTCATGTAAAAGTACATGAGATCCGCCATAAACTCTATATTCTCCGGCTTTTCCGCTTCAAATTTATCACGATCCTTCAAACCATCAAGAAACTTTTCTTCTTTGATGACCCTATTGAATATGTAATTGAGATTATGGGTTTTGGGCGTCTCTGTATTTGTGTGGTAAATATGCATGCCTTTTAAAAGGCGTTCTACCGACTGGTGGCAGACAAAGCTCACATAGACCCAACGCTTTCCTCCTATAAGACACTTTGCAGTTTCGAAATCGTAATCCGATAGGATTCTCCAATAGACGTACTTTTCAGCCGGTGTCATTTAATCTCCTCCTCTAACTTACCTTTCTGATACAAACGCTTTAAAGCAGCAATCACTGTGCTGTCGTATTGATGTTGCAAGCTTTCCAATTCCTCTATTGCAGCAGAGAAGCTCTTCTTTGCTTTGTAAGGGCGATCCGTTGTCATTGCGTCAAAAACATCTGCCACGATTATGGTGCGAGCTTCCAGGGGAATCTCGCTTCCTTTTAGTCCGAAGGGGTATCCGGAGCCGTCCATTCTCTCATGGTGCATTTGCGCCATGTTGGCAGTATGCTCATCAAACTTTCCTGCAATCAAGCGGTAACTGTTAAGCGGATGCTTTTTGATTTGCATCCTGTCATCATCGGTCAGTTCATTGTCTTCCGCAAGGATATGGTCCGACAAAAAACACTTGCCGACATCGTGAAGTGCTGCTGCCATAACCATCACATTAACCGTTGCAGGATCTATGTTCAACTCTTCTGCCAACAGCATAGAGTATTGCATGACTCGCTTGCCGTGGTCATAGGTGTATTGATTTTTTCGTTCTGTTCTTTCCACCAGCTCTTTCAGGCTGCCCATATGATGGTACATGTCATCATAGATCGGCTTATTGGAAAAGCAAATCAGAGACAATTTCTCCAAACACTTGACAGGAAATTCTGAATCGATACCTGAGACGGAAAAGCCGTCGCCCTTGCCCAGTATATGCTCTACGTCATCCAATAACAGCTGTATTTTACCTTCCAAAACGTAATAGTATTCCGTGCTCCCCTTGTCGCCGGGGCTCATCCATATGATAGAATCCGGCATAATGTCCATTTGAATGACTTCCGCACTTTTTTCTGAAGAAAGCAACCTGATTTTATTGCCGTTGTGGCTGCATTCGGCAAGTCCTGCTCCCCTTGTCTGAATATAAACTCCATTCACAGATATTACTCCATTCGCTACAATGAATCCGATTTAAGAAAGGTCCGTTATCTCAATGCCATGCCCTGCTATCTCCTCCACAATTCCCATTGGGTCTTGAAGCTCTGATTCAAAGAATACCTGTATCTGGACATCTAAAGGGTAATCATAACAGAGGGCAGAGAGTTGTTTATAAACCTCTCTGACCTCTTCTTTTTCTCCTTTTCGAATGAAAACAGCAATATCAATATCGCTTGTATCATTCCAGCGTCCTCGCGCATAAGACCCATACAGCACAATCCTCTTTACTTCAGGATGGCTTCGGGCTTTTACTGCGAACTTTATAAGGAAGCTCAATACATTTTCAGGTAATTGCACAACGCACCATATTTTTATAACCTTACGATCCTCAAGGGATCTACAAGCACCGTCCTACCGCCTACTAACACTTCAACGTACTCGCATTCCGCATCTCCTCCAAGCCTTTCGATCTTCTCGATGGCCTTAGCAGTAATTCTTTCGGTTTTTTCTAAAAGCTTCTTAATGATGCAGTCTATGTCTTTTTCCATTTTAGCCTTGTCAGCTTGTTTTTGCGCTTTCGCAATTTCTTTATCCACATCATCATTGGCTTTTTCGGCTATGCGAATGATCTTTGCTTCTGCAGAACCAGGGTGG
>CAYLVS010000252.1:0-2802 GCA_964387185.1 uncultured Oscillospiraceae bacterium
TATTGCTACCGCTGCCTTTGGCAGTTACCTTGACCCCCATGTATTTGTTCTAAGGGAATTCCGTGATAATGTTTTGCTAAACTCCGGCTTGGGCAGATGGTTTGTAACGGAGTACTACCAGAATAGTCCTCCTATAGCTGCCTTTATTGCACAGCATGAATCACTCAGGGTGATAACCAGGCTGCTCCTGACACCGCTGATCTTGGCTTTAGAGTTTCCGGCTGCCGGGGTATTTACACTACTCATATTGATGATAGGAATGATGATAGTAAGGTCAAGACAAAAACGCTTGCAGAAGTTGGCGTAGGATGCTATGAGGGGCAGCCTCAAAGAGACCTATCCGAAGATGGATGAAGCTCAAGCAGATGATTATTGGTCGTATTGCATGGGAGAAATATTCAATAAGCTTAGCTGAGACAAGCCTGCTGATGAAATGATACTAGGGCTGCCTGGGGACGTTGTCTGTCACGTCCCCGGGTTTCTTTTTATTTCGGGTATAGAATTGTTCAGACAAAAGCCCTAATACCCCCGCTCCCTCGGTATAACCCCTCTCACTCCGCCTTTGGAATTTACCATGTCGCATGATAGGTTATTCAGGTATCTATTGACAGGGTATACAGGCAAGGATATACTCTTTGACTAATTTCATAAGCATAAATAAACGTAATTTAAAATAATTATTAGGAAGTGCCGCGAGATTTTTCTCCTATGTGGTAAAGAACAGAGTATCTTTATGCCGCAGAATATGTGCTGAGAAAATGGGACTGACAACGACTGGAGGATGACTTAGGAAGAAAGAACACCGGAAGAGGAGCATATAAAATGAAAAAATCTATTCTGCCGGCACCAGGGGATATTGCCAGCGAAGCGCTGAAGATCGCCAAAAATTGCAGACACTACGCCATGTGTAAAATTGATTTTCTTGGAAGCGGCATATGTGCATCAGGGCTGGAAAATCAGTATGTAAGTTTCTTTCCCCAGGGCAGAATGGACCTATATGCGGCTATCTGTGAAAAAGCGATCCCGGTCACGGAACAATGCGTAGAAATTGCGGCTAGTTGTGATTTATGCGGAAAGTGCGATTATCAATGCTACTTTGTAAATGAGATGCGTCCCTCGAAAGTTATGAAAGCACTAAAAGATTATGTTGACGATTATTTGCTAAAGGGCGGTGAAATAGCTGCTGTGCCGGAGGACCGCATTCTTGCGGAACTGAGAAGAATTGTCGGCCCCATCTGGGCTTCCAGCGACCCCGCTATCGGAATAGCTTATCATCATGATATCTGTCCCCATGTAGATTTCAAGATGCCGCAGTATGTGGTCATGCCCAATTCCAGGGAAGAGATATCTTCCATTATTAAACTCTTAAATGATCATCAGATTCCCTATGTGGTGCGCGGCAATGGCGCATCCACTCATGGTTTGGCATTCAGTGAAGGTGCGGTCCTGGACCTTCAGCGGATGAAGACGATTGATTTTGATGAAAAGAATTGGCTGGTGAAAGCGGGGCCGGGTGTAGCAGGATTTGAGCTGCAGTCGGCAGCTGCCGGGCGCGGCTTCAGAGTACATACGGCTGAACCGGCAGCTCTGGTTTGCGCCAATATCATGACCTCCGGGTTGCTTTCCACGTTTTCCACCACCTATGGTATAGCGGCTGATAACTTCATTGATGCTGAGTTTGTAGCCCGGGATGGATCATTTTTCTCTTTAAATGACATTCATTCACCTAATCTTTTTTCGTACCAAAATTTAATAGCTGACCATGAAGCCTTGGCTATATGTGTATCCGTAAGCATGAAACTCCATCCGGTCACAGATGACGAAGAGGGAGTTCTGGTACCTTTCGAATCACTTGATAACGCCCTCGCTTTCGCCAAAGAATGTGCGATCCGGCATATTGGCCTCGCAATCGCCATTCTGGGGGAAGAGTTCATGTCTTCTTTTATTGCCCCGACCAAAAAGCTGGCTGCCGAGGCCAGAGTTACTTTTACCCAAAAAATGGGCGTACCCTATCTTGTACTTCTCATAGGAGATACATATGCATTACGTTCGGTCGGTGAGATGGGGTATCCGGTTATCGACCAGAAACTTTTCAAGACCTTTTATCAGGGATTGCCGTCACTTAACTCCGCTGAATGGCTGGACTTACTGGGTGAGCTGTCAGACGATGAACCATTTTCTTACCTTAAACTCGGGCAATTCGGTGAACTGGCTGAAATGGCTCTGGCGCCTTCTCCAGCGCAGGCGACGATGGACATAGACCCGGATCTGCGCCCTTTTTTTGAAAAACTCTACTTGAAACCGGAAATGAACGATCTTGTCTGGCTGAATACATTCAGGATACAGAGCGCGCGCTATAACCGGGAAAAACCTAGTGTAGGGTTAGTTGTTTATCTTCCTGTCGACACTTCCTTAATTACTGAAATTCAGGCGGGACTGCAGGATATCGCCCAAAATAACCATTTAAAAGGCAGGCTCGGGTTTATTACACCCTTTGATAATGGAAAAAGATGCGTCTGGGAGTATGATTATTATTTTAACCACAATGATCCCGACGACATCGCCAGGATCAGGCAGGCGACCCATGAAGCCGGCGCCCTGCTGGATGAGTATTCCGAAAAAACAGGCACGGTAAAGCAGGTCCGTTATGTCGTTAATCGGGGCTGCTGCAGAAAAGAAAATCTGCTGTATACATAAGAGTTTAAATGTCATCCTGAGCGAACTTTAAAAATGTCATCCTGAGCGGCAGCGAAGGATCTAAGGCATTTGCAAGACTCTTCGCTATCGCTCAGAGTGACAATA
>CAYLVS010000253.1:0-1552 GCA_964387185.1 uncultured Oscillospiraceae bacterium
TCAGAATATTCTATTTTAAACACTTTCTGTCCCCTTTACTTCAATCCTGAATGGCCCAACAGGAAGTTTGCTGGCGTTACACAGCCCCGGTTTTGGATAGCCGTGCCAGCCGTATCGAATAACAGATCCTTTGCAGCGAACCATCAAAGTCTGCCCAACTACAGCATAGTCTTTAATCACTTGGAAATGGTTCCCATCCCCTTCTTCCAATTGCAATGGATCTTCACAGATGTGTAAGCCCTCTGCTTTGGTAAAAAAGATGCGAATCCACTCACCTTCTCTTTGGGCGCTAAGAAGGGCGGGCTCTACAGGGTAAGAACGCAAATTATTATCAACATACACCTTGGCCAAAACATAATTCGCCGCACGGTAGGCAGAATGAATTTTTATGACGGGATGAATATTGTTAGATTCACCTAAACCCAGCAGATTGACCATATGCACATTTGAGATTTCCTGACAGATTATGCGTTGTGCTTCTCTGATAACAGGCCAGTCGCATTTTACGAGTCTACGGCTGGTATCATAAGGCGCTAACTGAAATTGAACCCAGGACAAATCATCCTGTTCAAAGGCTTTTCGCCAATCCGCAATCAATGCCTTCATTTCATCTTTATATCGCCAACAATCTTCGTCGCTTGCGCTGCTCTCTCCCTGATACCAGATTACACCACGCAATGTGAACGGATATACCCTAGAGAGCATATGCTCATATAAACAGGCAGGTTCATTCGCATCGCCTATGGCGTATTCAGGCGGCCATTTGACGCGATTTTCCATCTCAAGGGCATAGTCTGGATTATTCAGAAAGTTCTCAACGAAATCAGCGGACAATTCATGCATTCCTCGCAGCTGTTCTTGATAAACTTCCCAGCTTTCCCAAGCTTTTTCACCTAACTGGTCACGGAGGTTCTCAAAGACTTCCAAGTCTCCTTTGAATGCAGGGTGATGGAGGATTGTATCTCTGCTCACCCAGGGCTGTATCTTGGTAGCACCAAAGTTGCAACTAATCATCCCAACTGGCATTTTTAGTGCTTTAGCAAGCTGTACACCAAAAACACCGGCAATAGCTGAGAATTGGAGGGCTGCCTTGCAATCATACACCTCCCACGGCATATTCTGAGAAAACTGAGGGATAAAATGATATCCATATTGATTGCGGTTTCCCAGCGTTCTTCTAGATATTGTTTTTACCCTCACAATTGTCTGTTTAGCCTCATTTATCCATTCAATGGCTCCTTTGCTTGCGAACAAGGGCATTTCCATATTGGATTGCCCACCAGCAAGCCACACTTCCCCTACTAACACATCCTTTTTTTCTACAGTATCATCCTGACATCTAGCAGCAAGTGTATAAGGGCCACCTGGAGGAAGGGGGGGGAGGCTGGTACGAAAGCGGCCTTCGGAGACCTTAGCCAGTGCCCGCCTACCAGCGATGCTTACCTCGACTACTTGTCCTTCTCTGTTACAGGTGCCCCAAACATTCACTGACCTCCCATGTTGCAACACCATGTGGTTCTCGAACATTTCTGATAATTCTAGCATTCCCTTA
>CAYLVS010000253.1:1562-2802 GCA_964387185.1 uncultured Oscillospiraceae bacterium
ACGGATACACAACAAGAATAGGTATGGTAATAGCCATGGTACATGCAGCTTTCACCGTAGTTGCTGTACGGGTATGCATCCTTTGGGCAGCTTGAGTTTCTAGAGTCAACTTCTTTTCAATATCTGCCTCTAGCATCATGCGCTTGAGGATAATTTGCACAGTATCCCATTGGCCGTCTGAGTTATAAATCATGTTATCAAACCATGCATTCCATTGGTTCACAGCTATAAAAACAGCGACAGCCGCTAAGACAGGCGCGCTCATGGGGATAATTATTTTAACGAAGATCTTTTTGAAACTCGCCCCATCAATCCAGGCACTTTCCACCAGAGAATATGGTAGATTTTGGATGTATGATGCAATAATTAACATATAGTAGGCGTTGAACAAATATGGCAACCAGTACACAGTAAAAGTGTTAAGTAAGCCAAGCCGGATATAGAGAAGATAAGTCGGGATGAATCCTCCCCCGAAGTACATCGTGATCAAAAAGAATATCCTTAGATATCGTCTTGCACTGAAGATTTTGATAGATACCAGAAAGGCTAACATAGATGTACACATTAAGCCTGAGAACGTTCCCACAAACACGCGTAAAACTGAAATCAGCAGACCTCTAACGATACCTGAGTTTTGAAAAAGCCACTGATAGTTTTCCAGTGTAAATTTCCGCGGCCAAAAGTAAAGGTTAGCCCTTTCCGCATCAACTCCTTCGTTGATAGATACAATAAATTGCTGATAAAAGGGATATACCATCACAAAAAACAGAATAATGAGCAGGGCGACATTTGCTGCGTCAAAAATCCTACCCCAGGTTGATTTTCTCAGGTATGCTGCGTTTCGCAAATCACACCCCTCCTTTTATTAAATCAATGACAAATCGGAAAACTTTTTTACCAATCGATTAGCAATCAATACCAGGATCAGTGAGGTCAGCGACTTGACCAAAGAAACGGCGGTACCAAAAGAGTATCTCCCCGGCTGAATTCCATATCGGTAGGAGAAGGTATCAATAACTTCATGATAACTTCTAGTTTGTTCAGTACCCAATAACAGTTGCTGCTCAAACCCGGCATTGAGCACATCTCCCATCCTCAAGATGAACATCAAAGCGACAGTCGTGATGATTCCCGGAAGTGTAATATAAGTCACCATGCCAAATCTTCCTAGTCCATCCACTGCTCCTGCCTGGTAGAGCTCATCATCAACCCCCGATATTGCGGACAAATACAGAATGGA
>CAYLVS010000254.1:0-2797 GCA_964387185.1 uncultured Oscillospiraceae bacterium
TGGATTTTCAGGAGGAGAGCAAGCGCTTGGAACTGGCCATGGAAATCATCCGGAGCATTCGAAACATCCGGGCAGAAGCGGAAGCCGTTCCATCCAGGAAGCTTCGCGCTGTGATCCTGTCCACGGGAGAAGCTTTGGAAACGGTCAAGGCGGGAGAAAGCTATCTGAAGAATTTAGCTAACCTGACGGAAGTCCGCTTTATAGAAGAAAAAACGCAAATCCCCGAAGAAGTAATGTCCGCCGTCGTAGACGGGGCGGAAATATTTATTCCCCTTGATGACTTGCTGGATTATCAGGCGGAATACCAGAGACTTGAGAAGGAAAAAGGCCGCCTCCAAGGAGAGCAG
The DNA here is from genome assembly GCA_964387185.1 of uncultured Oscillospiraceae bacterium. Classification (GTDB taxonomy): domain Bacteria; phylum Bacillota; class Clostridia; order Peptostreptococcales; family Anaerovoracaceae; genus UBA1426. The sequence goes on from CAYLVS010000254.1 coordinate 348, forward strand.
GTGAAACTGTCCGCAAAACTGGATAACTCCGGCTTTGTGTCAAAAGCGCCCGAGGCTGTGGTAGCAGCAGAGCGTGAAAAATTGGCCAAGGTGAGAGCCATGCTCGAGAAAGTTGTAGAGCGTCTTGCCGTCGTGAAGCAGAAGATATAAAGAGGATGCAAAACTTGAACTACCGAGAAACCATAGAAAAAATACACGGCTACCAGAAGTATGGGAGCAGACTGGGGCTTGAACGAATGACCGTGCTAATGGACCTTTTGGGCAACCCCCAGGATCAGATGAAGGTGATTCATGTTGCCGGGACCAACGGCAAGGGATCCGTCTGCCGTTATCTGGCTTCCATCCTGCAAGAAAATGGATACAAAGTTGGACTTTACACTTCACCTTATCTGGAGCGGTTTACCGAGCGCATCGAGTTCGACGGCCGGGAAATATCCGAGGAGGATCTGACAGAATGCGCTGACATGGTCTTTCGCGCGGTAGACCGGATGCTGGCGGACGGCTGCGAATCCCCTACGGAGTTCGAGCTGGTAACGGCCATTGGCTTTGTGTATTTTAGCAGGAAACCCATCGACATCCTCGTTCTGGAGGTGGGCCTCGGTGGCAGAGGTGACTCCACCAACATTATCAAAGCACCTCTTGCCTCCGTCATTACATCTATTTCCCGCGACCATATGGATGTACTGGGCGAAACACCGGCGGAGATTGCCCGGGAAAAGGCGGGGATTGTCAAGCCCGGCTGCCCTTTGATTTCCAACGTGGAAGACCCGGAGGCATCCGCGGTGATACGGGAAATAGCTCATGAGCGAGGCTGTTATTTTTATGATGCGTCCCAATTAAAACTGCAGGATGTAGAAACGTCACTTGCAGGTTATTCCTTTACAATAGCAGAAGGCTTCCGCTGTATGGGCGAGCCTTTCCCCGTGGAGCTTTCCATGATCGGCATGCATCAGGTGGACAACGCCCTTTGCGCCCTGTCGGTGATTGAGGTTCTGGGAGAAAGGGGTATAATAGAAGTTAGGATAGAAGATGTGCAACGGGGAATAAAAAGAGCATACCAGAAGGGCCGGCTGGAGATCTTAAGCAAGGATCCATGGCTGATCATCGACGGTGCGCACAACGAAGCCGGGGTGAAGGCTTTGGCCCGCGTTGCCAAGGAGCATTTTTCCGGACAGAGGCTGTTGTTGGTCATCGGTATGCTGGCGGACAAGGATGTGGATCGTTTGGTGGAGGAATTTTGCACCATCTCGGGAGATATTGCAGCCGCTGAGCCGGACAATCCCAGAAAACTGAAGGCGGAGGAGCTTTGCCTGGCTGTGAACAGGGCGGGCCACGAATGTCTTCCCTTGGGTGATTGGGAAAAGGCCTGTGACTACATCCGTAAAGAAATGCACAACTACGAAGTCATCATTATATCGGGATCACTGTATCTGATTGGTAAGGTAAGGGGACAATTCGCAAATGAAGATGAAAAAGGTGCTGCTAATCTATAATCCAAAAGCGGGAAATGGCCTTTTCAAGGCAAATCTGGATAAGATCATCGAGATGTTTCAAAAGAAGAACATGCTGGTAGTGCCGGTTCGTACGGACAAGCCCGCGGTTATGTGTGAAATGTTCCATATGGCCGAGGCAGAGGGTTTCACCAAGGTCATCGCGGCCGGCGGTGACGGGACCATTAACATTGTGGTCAACACTATGTTAAGCTGCGGCACGAATTTGCCCATTGCCGTCTTTCCCTCGGGGACTGCGAACGACTTCGCCTACTATTTCGATATCCCCAACGATATCGAGGGAATGGTAAATATCGCCATGGAAGAGAATTACACCTATGTGGATCTGGGATGTGTCAATGGCAAATACTTTATCAACGTTGCGGCTATGGGGTTTCTGGTGGATGTGAGCCAGAAGACTGCCCCCAATGTCAAGAACACTCTGGGCGTCATGTCCTATTATCTCAAGGGAGTCAGCGAGGTTCCAAAGCTGGAGCCTATATCTATAAAAATCGAAAGCGAAGAATACTCCGGAATGGAGAAGATGTACTTCATGCTGGTGATGAACGGCAAATCTGCCGGAGGATTCAAGCGGGTGGCGCCGGACGCAAGAATGGATGATGGTCTACTGGATGTTTTGCTGTTTCGGGAGATGCCCCTCACAGAGCTCCCCGGCCTTCTGATTAACTTCATGCAGGGCAATCACTCGGAGAACAAGAACGTGGTCTTTTTTCGCACCAATAAGTTGCACCTGGAAACGGAGATGGAAATCGGAACCGACGTGGACGGGGAGAAGGGGTGTGAATTCCCCCTGGACATTACCTGTGTTCCAAAGAAGCTGTGCGTCAATACTTTGCGCAAGGATATGGAGGGATCGAGTTGGTAAATTATAAAATCAGCGTGACCGATGAATACGAGAGACTGGTTGAGATGTTCATCCGCCACGATTTGGAGTTTTCT
>CAYLVS010000255.1:0-2786 GCA_964387185.1 uncultured Oscillospiraceae bacterium
TCACTTGCCGGAATCTGAAACCGTAGGCGACAATTAAAAGCTGTGTCGCCGTCATTCAAATCAACTTGTTTGATTTGAACCGCCATGGCAAGGGCCATGGCACTTAAATTGTTGAAGGGACGGTTTCGGGTTTTGGCAATTCACTTGCCGGAATCTGAAACCGTAGGCGACAATTAAAAGCTGTGTCGCCGTCATGCAAAACAGGGATAGAAGGTGCCGCATCCAATTTGCCCTCCTGCATCTCCTGTTGGTTGTGTCCTATAATCATCGGGAAATTGATGAACTACAATAGCTCTTCCGGCAACTTCCTGAGGAACAAACCGATCCGAGTAGACGATCATAAATGCATGACCGTGATAAGCCATGAGAACAGGCAAGTCGCCTGCATGATAAGGATGGGGCTGCTCAGTAGGAGAGTAGTGTCCGCCTACACGAAAAAAACCGGTGTAACCTTCCCCTTGAATGCATGGTCCATGCTGGTGAATATGAAAGCCATAAAAACCGGAGAACGGAAGCCCTTCGATATCCGCAACCAGTAAACTTCCCTCTAAAAAAGGATAGACCCACACTTCCCCTTTCAGGTTCGGGTTAAGCTCGCTTCCTATAACTTCGGCGCAAACCACCGGGTATTCGGAAAGAGCTTCAAAGAGCGAGGGCATTGTTTCTATCAACATAATGTTCCTCCTGTACTTATGTTCGACTTATCTATTTTATGCAGAGATCAAAAATATGTAACCGAGGACTGCTCTAGAATCAAAAAGTCCGGTCGAAACCGGACTTCTCTTTTATTTTTGTTTATCTCCCTTGCGCTTCTTTACGCTCTCGCTCAATAAGTATTCGATCTGACCGTTGATGGATCGGAAATCATCTTCCGCCCAGGCGGCCAACTCCTTCCAGAGCGAGGGTGACAATCGAAGCAAGATCTGTTTTTTTTCTTTATCCTTAGGTTCCATCCATCACCCTCCCTTCATCAATGCAAAGTACAAGGCACTAGACTAGTATAGAGAACCACTGTTGACGATGGGCTGGGCATCCTTATTTCCGCAAAGCACTACCATTAAATTGCTGACCATAGCTGCTTTGCGCTCTTCATCCAATTCCACAACATCGTGCTCGCTGAGCTTTGCCAAGGCCATTTCCACCATTCCCACTGCTCCTTCCACGATCATCTGTCTGGCATCGATGATGGCAGATGCCTGCTGTCTTTGCAACATGGCTGCAGCAATCTCAGGTGCATAGGCTAAATGGGTGATTCTGGCCTCTAGAATCTCCAAACCGGCGACCTCCACTTTCGACTGGATTTCCGCCTTGAGGCTATCAGCAACTTCCTGACTGCTACCTCTCAAGGTCTTTTCGTTATCATCGCCGGATACGTCATAGGGGTAAAGCCTCACGATGTTCCGAAGTGCGGAATCACACTGGATAGACAGGAACTCTCCGTAGTTATCTACGTTAAAAACAGCCTTCGCGGTATTGACCACCCTCCAGATCACAACGATACCGATAATGATGGGATTTCCAAGCTTGTCGTTGATCTTCTGCTTATCATTGTTCAGTGTCATCGTCTTAAGGGATATTTTTTTATTGGCGCGCGCCGGTAAGTTGACTCCTTGTGCAGAAAGTTTTGCAGCCTGACTTGACTGATCCGCCGATACTATAGTGCCTGAGGATGCAGTCTGAGTTTCTGGGTGCGTTGCGCTGACAAAAGGATTTACAAAGTAAAAGCCTTCACCCCGCAAGGTACCATAGTACTTGCCAAAAAGAGTCAGAACCAAAGCCTCATTAGGTTTCAGAATCTTTAACCCCATAAAGAGAATTGGGCCTATCAGAAATAGATAGAGAGAGCAGGCAATGATCAGAGCAATCCAATATCCCGGCAGACCCTGCTTTACTCCCAGCTGGACAATGCTGAAAATGAAACCCCCGATAGCTGCAACACACAGCAAAATGTTCAATATCAGGATTAGCATACCATTTATGGATCCGGCCGCTTTTTCTTCAGTGATAAGTTCCTTCGTTTCTTTTATTTGTTGATTTGACATACTTCAAACCTCCTTTGGGATTTTCCAACAAACATTTTCGTGCTATAGATAGATCTCCATATTAATTCTAGCTCAAAACCCGAATCTGAATCTGAATCTGAATTCAGATCCAAATCCAAATGCAGATCTAAATCGAAATCTATATCGAAATCCGAATCCAATGCAGATCCAGATCCAAATCCAAATCCAAATCCAAATCCAGATCCAGATCCAGATCCAGATTATATCCAAATCTAAATTTAAATCCAAGTTGCTGATATCGTTTTGATATCATATTCATATTATATTGATTCTGTGATTCTGTCAACACTATTTTACAATCTTTCGTTTTTTGTCCGCGCCCCCAAGTGAGCAAAAAATTCGGTTGTATGCAACATTTTAACTGACACCGACGTAATTCACTGAAAAATGAGCAAAAAAGGCGGTTGTATGCAGATTGTAAGGTAATTTATGTAAAATACCTACATACAAACGAAAATTTTGCTCAGATTTGCTTGAAATAAAGGTAACTGAACGAGAAATCTGCATACAAACGAAAAATTTGCACAGATACCAGTCCCAAAACTATGCTCCTGTGTCTCTATGATTCTTGGACAGATTTGCCCGCCTCCAGCAGAGCTTTATTCCCTAAGAGAATAAAACTTTCAACTACCATCAGCACTCCCGTGACAATCAAAATCCATTCAATGGGTATGATATCCGCGAGGGGACCGAAAAGCAGCATGGCTAAAGGTATCATAGTGC
>CAYLVS010000256.1:0-1497 GCA_964387185.1 uncultured Oscillospiraceae bacterium
TATTTGCTAAAAAAAGCAAAGGACACCTCCAAAGATCAGACCTATGTTTTATACGCCATGACCCAGCAGGAATTGGCCAGAACTCTCTTCCCCCTGGGGAACATGCTTAAGAGAGAGGTCCGCCAACACGCAGAAGCCGGAAACCTCGTCAACGCCGAAAAGCCCGACAGTCAGGACATCTGTTTTGTAAAGGACAACGATTATGGCAATTTTCTTGAAAGCGTCATGGGTGTCGTCTCCCCGGCTGGTGACTTTATCGACAAGGAAGGTAAGGTGCTGGGGCGTCACAAAGGATTGATCCACTATACCATCGGCCAGCGAAAAGGCCTAGGCACCGGTTTCGGCAAGCGCAAATATGTGACGAGTCTCAACACAGAGCAGAATACCATTACCCTGGGTGACCCGGAGGACCTGTTTCGTAGCAGCCTGATCGCAGAGGATATAAACCTAATTGCCGTCGACAAGTTGGAAGGATCCATGGAAGTTACCGCAAAGTCCAGATACAAGCAGCCCGAAACCCCCGCGATCATTTTTCCCATGGAGGATGGCAGAATCCGCGTGGAATTTGAAAAGCCCCAAAGGGCTATCACACCCGGACAGGCGGTCGTCTTCTATGATGGGGACATCGTAGTAGGCGGAGGGACCATCAGTAGCATATAAAATCGTTTAAGAATAAGAATAGAAGAATGAAAATGGAGGAACCAACAATGAAAAGAATATATACAAGTTTGACTGACCTGATCGGCAGAACCCCTTTACTGAAGCTGACCAATTATGAAAAGAAAATGGAGCTCCCCGCGAACGTAATCGCAAAGCTGGAATACTTTAACCCCGCAGGCAGCGTTAAGGACAGGATCGCCCTGGCCATGATCAAGGACGCAGAGGAAAAGGGCCTCTTAAAGGAAGACAGCGTCATCATAGAACCCACCAGCGGCAACACAGGTATAGGACTGGCATCCGTAGCGGCAGCCAGAGGATACAGAGTCATCCTGACCATGCCCGAAACCATGAGTGTGGAACGCCGAAGCCTGCTAAAAGCCTATGGGGCGGAAATTGTTCTCACAGAGGGGCCAAAGGGAATGCAGGGAGCCATCGACAAGGCACGTGAGCTGGCAGAGGAGACCCCGGGAGCTGTTATCCCGGGACAGTTTGATAACCCGGCAAATCCTGCGGTTCACAAGGCTACAACAGGGCCGGAAATATGGGAAGACACGGATGGAACTGTAGATATTTTTGTTTCAGGTATCGGCACCGGTGGCACCATATCAGGAGTAGGAGAATACCTAAAATCCAAAAACAACAACGTGAAGATAATCGCAGTAGAACCTGTAGATTCTCCGGTCTTGTCGGAAGGCCGCAAAGGGCCTCATAAAATCCAGGGTATCGGCGCCGGCTTCGTTCCGCAGACATTGAACACTTCAATCTATGATGAGATAATCACCGTTACGGCAGAAGACTCCTTTGAAACGGGAAAGATCCTTTCCAGAACCGAAGGAT
>CAYLVS010000256.1:1507-2760 GCA_964387185.1 uncultured Oscillospiraceae bacterium
GCAACGCAGGTTGCAAAACGTCCCGAAAACGAAGGAAAGAACATCGTCGTACTATTACCCGATACGGGTGAACGGTATTTGTCAACACCCCTTTTTGAATAAAAATGGAAGTGTTGCGCTGTATATAAAAGAGTGGTAGAATAATAAAACGTACCATTTAATCTAAGAAATACAGAGGTCAATCAATGGAAATTGAGATGAAATACGCGATAAGAGATAAAGAGATTGCGGACGCGATTTGGGAGGATGATTACTTCAATGAGATCGGTGACGCGTCTTCCCGGGAAACTGTCTACATGAAATCTGCTTATTTTGATACAGAAGAGGGCATCCTATTAAAGAACGATGTAGCGTTTCGAGTTCGAATGGAAGGCAATAAGGTCGTTGCATCACTGAAGTGGAACGGCAGTAGCACCGAAGGTCTGCATACACGCGAAGAAGTCAATGTTCCGGTAGATGATCCCGCTTGTTTCCTCGAACCATCACCGGATATTTTCCGGGAAAGCGACCAAGGCAAAGCCATGATGGAACTCATCGGCGAAGAACACCTATACAGCATTCTCGAGATGAATTTTATCCGTAGAAGGTTTCGGGTAGATTACGGTAATAGCATCATGGAATTAGCCATTGACACAGGTGATATTTTAACCGATTGCGGAGAAGTACCCATCTGTGAACTGGAAATCGAACTGTTTTCCGGAGAGCAGGAAGACGTAGCGGCTCTGGGTAACATCCTCAAGGAAAAGTATGATCTCATTCCCCTGGATGCCAGCAAATACGCACGGGGGTTACAGTTATTAAGGGAATGCTATCAATTGCAATAAAGTCAAAAGGTGAGATGGTGGGCGACACTGCACCAAAAAGTCATTGACAAATGGCCGATGTTACCGATGAAACGTCGGCCGTTTTATGTGAAAGAAGCGAAAAACTACATGAAATCGTCGAATTATAAGGGAGATTGACAAGAAATGCCTAATAAATCTAAGGAAACATGTCAATTTGCGCCGTTTTCTGCTTTACTTTATGGGTATAAGTTAATATAATGTATCCGCGTTATTGAAAAAGGATAAACACAGGAGGAATCAATTACATGAAAGCGACAATGCTGAGCAAGGAAAAGAACGAAGTTACATTTAAAATGGACTTTGAGGCGGAAGAATTTGAGAATGCGATTATCAACGCTTACAAGGCGACAAAACATCAGTACAATATAGATGGATTTCGTAGCGGCAAGGCCCCAAGAAAACTGATCG
>CAYLVS010000257.1:0-2703 GCA_964387185.1 uncultured Oscillospiraceae bacterium
GCCGATGCAGCAGTGCGAGAGTCTCATGTTCAAAATATAAGGTCCCGGAAACAAGACTAGAAAGAGGGGGTTGCTCATTCAATGGACAAGTTGAACTTTAAAGGCATAATTAAATCAATCCAGCCACGGATTCGGCTGCTCCGATCCTTTGATGAAGCCTCTCACACATACCTTGGTTATGCCATCAGGTTAGAAGGGGATTGGGTCAACTCCTTTTCCATCGGTATCGGCAAAGCAGCCCATGCCAAGCTTCAACTCAAAGTCAACGACATGATCTCCGGCGAGTGCCTCCCGGTTGCGGATGCGGACGTGGAGCCGGTAGATTATTATAAGGTGTCGAAGTTAGCAAAGGTAGCGGAAGGGGAACAGGGAAGTTTATCAGCACCCTGGGAATTGGTACCGCCGGAGTTAGAGGTTTATAGGGAAAGAGGACACCGAAGATTGGCTACTAAGACTTATGATAGTAAGTGTAGCAGTTGCATGTGGGGGGTCAGGATGCCGGTAGAAATAATAGTTGATAACTGGAACCCGAGAGGCCGGAGAAAATACCGGTTCGAAACATTCTGTTATGGTCCTTTGAGTTGCAAGTTGTATAAGGCCGGTCCCAATAGAAGGGTCGAAGGACGAAACGGGATGATCTATGTAGAGGAAGATTGGGTGGATGAGGAAGCTGTAAGTCATAGAGAGATGGATGAATAAGGGAAATATTGACTTAAATGTATCTGGGATTCAATTATCACATCCCTGCCTGAGTATATGTTAAGGAAGTATATCAAGTTTTAAATGAGATGATGAATACATTTGAAAGCTGGTTCCTGTTATTATGTCGACACTTGCACGAAAGGCCAGTTACGGTACCAGCGACCAGATACCTGCGTTTTGTATGCCCCTGCATCGAAGTGAGCAAAATATTCGGTTGTATGCAATATTGTGCCCGGCTTAGACGTAATTGTCCGTAAAATGAGCAAAAATTGCGGTTGTATGCAGACTGCAATCCAGTTTATGTAAATTCAATGCATACAAACGAAGAATTTGCTCAGATTTGCTTGAAATACAAGTATTTGGGCGAGAGATCTGCATACAAACGACAATTTTGCACAGTTGGGGCTAAGAAATCGGAATTGACAGCTATTACGAATTCTTTGAGAGAGCGAATATAAACCGACAGTATGAAAATCTAAATGCTGAAAAACTATATTAGGCCGTGTGTACAGAGCGATCTAAAGTGATATAATAGAATATAGGGATAAAACTGGGAGAACGCATGCAACCATATTGTTTGATCTGTGGTTTTCCGTACACACTGCAGATGATGTTTTATGCATCTCACTCCGCGATAACAAAGTTATTAAATTTAGAAAGGAGTAGACGTTTATGTTTAAGAAATTGACAAACGGATGTGTAGCACTTGTCAACAGATTTCTTCCCGATCCTTTCATTTTCTGCATTATTTTAACAATCATCGTATTCATAGCAGCTATGCCGTTAACCAAACAAGGTCCAATGGATATGATCAACGCCTGGGGCGCCGGCGTATGGGGTTTATTGGCCTTTTCAATGCAGATGGCATTAGTGCTGGTCCTGGGTAACGCATTTGCCCAAGCGCCTGCCATTAAAAAAATTGTAGCGGTGATCGCATCGCTTGCGAAGACCCCTGTACAAGGAATTATCGTCGTAACATTTTTTTCCCTTATCGCTTGTTGGATTAACTGGGGATTTGGTCTTGTCATCGGAGCCATCCTTGCAAAGGAAATTGCCAGACAGCTTGAGGGTGTTGATTACCGACTTCTGATCGCATCCGCTTATTCTGGCTTCATTGTATGGCATGCAGGTTTCTCCGGATCCATTCCTCTTGCTCTGGCAACTCCCGGCAGCGAAGCTCTGCTTAAGGCTACAGGCGGGGCGGTGACCGAGCCGATCTCCACCAGCTTTACCATTTTTGCGCCCTATAATCTGATCATGGTTCTGATCATTATTATCTGCCTGCCTTTCATCAATGCCAAGAGTATTAAAGAGTACGGAAAACCCATAAGCCCTCTTCTTTAATGAAGGGGGCTTACTATGACTTTATCAATGACATGTTTCCGAATACCAAAAGGAAGATTCGGATTTTGCGAAAAAGTACTAAGCACTCACTGTTTCGAAAGGATGGAAATCAACCCATGGATAGAGTAATCGTGATTTATCAGTCTAAATATGGAGCAACAAAAAAATATGCGGAATGGTTGGCTGTAGAGCTATCAGCCGATTTAATCGAAAACAAAAAAGCTTCCATTGAAAAGATCGAAGAGTACGATGCAGTTGTATTAGGTGGCGGCATATATGCAACAGGAATCGCAGGCGTTTCTTTTTTAAGAAAACACTATGAGAAATTAAAAAACAAAAAAATAGCAGTTTTTGCGGTAGGAGCATCCCCATATGATGAAAAAGCCATGGATACATTAATAAAACGCAATCTTAATAATGAGCTTTCACACATTCCCTGCTTTTATTGCAGAGGGGCATGGAATGAAGATATTATGTCATGGAAAGATCGTACACTTTGCAATTTATTAAAAAAATCTGTTTCCAAAAAAGATCCTGCAACCTATGAACCATGGGAAAATGCTCTAATGGGAGCGATTGGCTCTAATCATGATTGGACGGATAAAAGTAACATAGAACAGATTGTAGAATATGTGCAGCAACGTGTATGATGCGGCT
>CAYLVS010000258.1:0-2703 GCA_964387185.1 uncultured Oscillospiraceae bacterium
ACAAAGATATCAGCATAGACGGACTGGATCGGCAGGAAGCCGCTGAGTCTCATCCGCCCGCCCCATCGGATAATCAGATCAATACGGGAAATGTCCGAGGAGGCGAGGCCGTCCTCTTGCTTCAAATCCCAATCCCAGCTGTAGTTGACCAGGAAGTTTACCTTGATCTTTCCGGCCCCGAATTTTGTTCGCTTAGTATAGGGTAGCAGTTCCCTGGGGAAGTTGCGCGACTGGGTATTTCCTATTACCAGGAGATCCGCATCGCGGTTTGCCAGCTCTTTCACCGCATCAACGCAGGCTTTCTTAAACGCTACTTTCTGAATCGCCGGACGTTTTGTGTTGTCCCCTGTAAAACCATACAAAGTGAGCTCCTGAACTCCGAGGGCAACGCAGAGCTCGTAGAGCTCGAACCCCGGTGGTACACCGTGGCCATAACCTTCCGATTTGTCCATGTGTTGATTAACGGCCCATCTTCGGTTTCCATCGGGTATGACGCCGATGTGCTTCGGTAATCTCTTAAATTCTGGCATTATTTGATTCCTCATTAAAATGTCGGCTCCTTAAGAAAATAACGGGTTTGGGTTAGCCTAATATTGTATCATAAGTGCAGACCGCTGCTCCGGCTTGCTTCACAACGATTCAATAAAAGCATGGGGGCAAAACTATAGGTTTTGCTTCATTAATGGCTTTTATTATAACCTGCTTCTCTGATCTATACCAGAGAAAAATATAGCAGCCAGGGGGTCTGTCTCCGTGGTTGACTTATCTTTTGTCTACGATTTCCAGGGGGACCCTTACCCTGGTGTTGCTGCCCAAGAATGGCAGTTCTAAGAAAGCCATTCTTTTGTGGCGGTCTATTTTTTTGATGTGGCCCTCGTAGCCTTTGAGAGGGCCTTCGGTCACTGTTATTGCGTCGCCTACGATGAAGCCTTTGGACATGGTTACATTATAAGTGTCGTCGGTGATGGACCGGAAAGCTTCCACTTCTTCCGGTTCCATTGGGACAAATGTGTTGTCGGCGCGGAGGATTCTTTTGAATTTCGATATCTTCCATAGGGCTATGCTAATGTCATCAATGTAGTCGCTGATGATAAAAAGGTAGCCGGGAAACAGGGGTTCCCGGAGGGTGATAAATTTGCCGTCCTTACGGTGCTGACGCTCTGCCATGGGAACGAAGCAGTGCTCGTAGTGTTCCTCTTCGATTAAGTTTTTTATATCGCGGCTGAGAGCTTCCTCTCTGCCGGTCATTACCTGTATTACGTACCAGTTGGACTGTTGCATATCTTTACCTCTTAATCAGATCCCTCAGCAAGGAGAGCTCGTCGATGCGGAAAAGGCGCAGTAGGATCAAATAGGCTATGGCCGCTGCAGATACTGCCGCCGCCAGGCTCAAGATTGTAAAAGAGGTGGGCGAGAGGGCCATTTGGAGTGCGGCGATTCCGCCAATTCCTGTGTAAGCCAGCCAGGAGACCTGAATGGCCGCTACTGTTGAAAGGGCGATTTTCCACACCTTAGCCTGATTGGTAATAATACGTACCTTCGGGTATTTCCTGCGGATCCAGTAGTATAGCAGTGCCGCGTTGACCACGGCTGCGATGCTGGTGGCCAGAGCCAGTCCTCTGTGAGCCATAGGGCCTATCAGAAGCAGATTTAAAGTGATGTTTGTTGCTGCGCCGAACACGCCACAGATTACCGGGGTCTTCATGTCCTCCATTGCGTAATAGATCTTCACGAGCAAGGCGTTGATGGCTATGAAGGTGAGGCCGATGGCGTAATAAAAGAACGCACCCGCTGTTAACTCCGTTGAAGCGGCATCAAATGCGCCCCTTTCGTAGATCAGCTGAACGGCAGGTTTGCTGTAAAGCATAGCCCCGAGGGAACAGGGCAGGCTCACGATTAGGATGATGTTCATCCCTGTGCCGATGGAATGGTTAAACTTTGGGTAGTCTGTTGCGGCCAGGGATTGGGTCAACCGCGGGTATATGATGGTTACGATGATGGTTATGGTCAGAGCTGTTATCATGTTGATCAGGAGATAGCCGTAATTCAAAGCAGAAACGCTGCCTTCGGAAAGCCCGGAGGCAAGCATTTTGTCTACGAAGGAATTAATTTGGTTTACCGTGCTGCCGATGAAAACGGGAACGGCCAGAACCATGATTTCTTTGGCGGACTTTCCCACGCGCCACGTGGGGCGATAGGAAAAACCCTTTCCCTTTGCGACAAAGGCCAGGACGATCAGTCGTAGTATGCTCCCCAACAGAAGCCCGAAAACGAGGAAATAATGGCTGTAAAAAGCACTGACTATAATCGCCACCAGGACAAAACCGCTTTGGAGATAGCCTGCCAATACCGGCTTGAGGAAGGTTCCTTTGTATTGGAGGTAGGATTCCAGCAATCCTGTGGCGGCGGTGAAAATCACGTAGAAAAATGTGATCCGTAGGTAGAATACTGTCAAGGCTGCAGTTTCACCTGTAAATCCTCTGGCCAGAATGGCCACTACTTGCTCCGCAAAAATAAATCCCAAAACAGCGGAGACTAGGGCAATGAAGGAGGATAGGGTGATGGATTCCCCGGTGAAGCGGTTGCCCTCTTCCATGCCTTTCTCCTCCACTATTCGAGAGAAAATGGGCATATAGGATACAGACACCGAGGTGAAGATTCCGGCAAACAGGATTCCGGGAATGGCACTTGCCATAACATAGG
>CAYLVS010000259.1:0-2698 GCA_964387185.1 uncultured Oscillospiraceae bacterium
ACATGTGCTTTATTGAAGATATTTTGGCAAGAGAAGTGTTGGATTCGAGAGGCAACCCCACCGTCGAAGCGGAGGTCTATCTGGATGATGGTTCTGTTGGTAGAGCTATCGTTCCTTCCGGAGCATCCACCGGTGCTTATGAGGCTATCGAACTTAGGGATGGCGATAAGGACAGGTTCTTTGGAAAAGGAGTACTGCAGGCGGTCGATAATGTAAATGAGCTTATCGCGCCTGAACTAATCGGGTGGAACGTATACGACCAGGTGGGTCTGGATAAACTAATGATTGATTTGGACGGAACACCGAACAAGGAAAAGCTCGGTGCAAATGCCATTCTGGCAGTTTCCTTGGCTGCAGCTCATGCGGCAGCGGATAGCCTTGGGCTACCTTTATTCCAGTATATCGGTGGCGTCAATGCTAAAACCTTGCCTGTACCTATGTTAAACATTCTTAACGGCGGACAGCATGCTGACAATAATGTAGATATTCAGGAATTCATGATCATGCCTGTGGGGGCAAAGAGTTTTCACGATGCACTTCGGATGGGTGCGGAGGTCTTCCACAGTTTGAAGACAGTTCTAAAAGCAAAAAACCTGAACACAGCTGTGGGTGACGAAGGTGGGTTTGCTCCAAACCTTTCCTCCAATGAAGATGCCATCTGCGTTATTGTAGAAGCAATCGAAAAGGCCGGTTACATACCGGGAAGTGACATTAAGATTGCTCTGGACGTAGCCGCTTCCGAAATGTTCGATGCCACTACCGGTCTTTACGATCTCGCAGGAGAAGGCGTGAAGAAAACCGCCCGGGAAATGGTGGAATACTATGAAATGCTAGCATCCAAGTATCCCATAATATCCATAGAAGACGGGCTTTCCGAAGACGACTGGGAAGGTTGGAAGTACATGACGGATAAGCTTGGTAATAGGCTTCAACTGGTAGGTGATGATTTCTTTGTGACGAATACCGAGAGACTGGCGAGGGGTATCGCTGAAGGAGCAGCCAATTCCATACTCATCAAAGTCAACCAGATCGGAACGCTGACGGAAACGCTGGACGCTATTGAGATGGCCAAAAGAGCCGGCTACACCGCGGTTGTTTCTCACAGGTCCGGAGAGAGTGAAGACGTTACTATCGCAGATCTGGTGGTTGCCGTCAACGCAGGGCAGATTAAAACCGGAGCTCCTTCCAGAACGGATCGTGTAGCCAAATACAATCAACTGCTGAGAATCGAGGAGCAGTTGGATACCAGTGCCCAATATCCCGGTGCCGGAGCTTTTTATAGCTTGAAAAAGTAACGTAGCAGCAAGAATCCTGGCTTGCTTATTTAAGAAAACTTCTTGATTTTCATATAGTAGTATGATAATCTATGTTGGTTACATTACCAAGGAGGTGAAAAATTGAAAATAGCACTGATGATTATACTTTCCATTGCAAGCTTAGTACTCATAGCGAGCATTTTGCTTCAGTCAGGGAAAAGCGCGGGCTTATCCGGTTCAATCGGTGGTGGTGCGGAGCAGCTTTTCGGTAAGAAGAAAAGTAAGGGATACGAGGCGATACTGAGTAAAATCAGTGTAGTAGGAGCGATTTGCTTTATTGTCTGTTCACTGGCTCTGGTAGCAATCGAATAGTTTGAATAATTAGAAGATATAACAAAAGAGGTGCTGAGGCACCTCTTACTCTGTTGAGGGAGAAGGAGGTAGTTTTCCCAATGGACACAATAACAATTATAGTACCAATCTGCGCAGTTTTTGCACTAATTGTGGCTTATGCGCTTGCCTCGTGGATTGGTAAATTAGATGAAGGAACGGACCGGATGAAGGAGATATCCGGTTATATTCGGGTAGGGGCCATGACATTTCTCAAGAGAGAATATAAATACATGGTTGTTGTGATAGTCATCGTTTTCCTGGTGCTTGGAGTGTTCATCAATTGGATTACTGCGGGCCTCTATGTTTTTGGCGCAATCTTTTCTGTGCTTGCCGGCTATTTTGGTATGTCAGTTGCAACTAAGGGCAATGTCCGTACAGCTAACGCCGCCAGAACAGGCAGTATGCCCAAAGCACTCAAGGTTGCATTCCGTAGCGGTGCAGTTATGGGACTCTGCGTTGTGGGTTTAGGCACGCTTGGGTTGGGCATCATCTTTGTAGCAATGGGTGTAGATTCGGCAGATTTCATAACCGGCTTTGGCCTTGGAGCTTCCTCCATGGCTCTGTTTGGCCGTGTAGGCGGAGGAATCTATACGAAGGCAGCAGACGTAGGTGCGGACCTTGTGGGAAAAGTCGAAGCGGGAATTCCTGAAGACGATCCGAGAAATCCTGCCGTAATCGCAGACAATGTGGGAGACAATGTAGGAGACGTTGCCGGCATGGGCTCCGACCTGTTTGAGTCCTATGTAGGTTCCATCATCTCAGCAATAACTCTGGCAGTCATTATTCCTGAAATTGTTCCTCAGGTGGGAAGTGCCTTCCTACTGGATCCCGTTGTCGGATCCGTGTTCCCCTTGGCACTTTCAGCAGTGGGTATTCTTGCTTCTATTCTTGGAATTATGATGGTGCGAGGTAAAGAAGGCGGAAATCCTGCAGCTGCTCTTAACGCGGGTACCTATATCAGCAGCGCTATTGTTGTTATCGCTGCGCTGATCATGAGCAAGGTCATGTTCGGAAACTTCAACTGTGCAATTGCAATTATTTCGGGGCTT
>CAYLVS010000260.1:0-2676 GCA_964387185.1 uncultured Oscillospiraceae bacterium
CTGTGGAGTGGCCAGGGCGCTACGATGAGCATTCCGCCGTCTCCCGGCAGGAAGCTCCATATCTCCTCGGTGATAAAGGGCATGAAGGGATGCAGCAGGGCCAACATATCCTTCAGCACCTTGACGAGCACGAAGCGCGCCACCTGCTTGTCGGCTTCATCTTCCCCGTAGAGCCGCGCTTTCACAAGCTCGATATACCAATCGCAGTATTCATTCCAAATAAGCTCGTGGACCTTCTGTCCCGCGAGAGCTAGGTCGTAATTCTCCATATTTGTTGCGACTTCGGCCACGGCTTCGTTGAGTTTTGTGAGGATCCACTTGTCTTCGTCTTTCAGCGGAAGGTTCTCGATTCCATTGCTTCCCTCTGCCATGGGCAGGAAATTACCTTCTTCATCCAGCAGATTCATGATGACAAAACGGGATGCATTCCACAGTTTGTTTGCAAAATTTCGGCAGGACTCCAGGCGGTCCAGCTTGAAGCGAATGTCGCTGCCCGGGCTGATACCGGTAGCCAGCATGAACCGCAGAGCATCCGTTCCGTATTGATTGATGATTTCCAGAGGGTCGATGCCGTTGCCCAGGGACTTGCTCATCTTCCTTCCCTCTCCGTCCCGCACGAGGCCGTGGACGTAAACGTGATGGAAGGGCACTTCCCCCATCATTTCCAGAGAGGAAAACACCATTCTCACGACCCAGAAAAATATGATGTCGTAACCGGTGACTAATACATCCGTGGGGAAATAATGCTCCAGGTCCGGCGTTTTTTCAGGCCAGCCAAGAGTGGAAAAGGGCCAGAGAGCAGAGCTGAACCAGGTGTCAAGCACGTCCTCATCCTGTCTGAGGTTGCTGCTGCCGCATTTGGTGCAGGTTTTGGGAGCCTCTCTCGCTACGATTACTTCGTCACAGTCATCGCAGTAGTAAGCCGGGATACGATGGCCCCACCAGAGCTGGCGGGAAATACACCAATCGCGAATTTCTTCAAGCCAATGGAGATATATTTTCTCAAAGCGTTCCGGTACATGGGCTAAGTCGCCCTTTGCGACAGCTTCCATGGCGGGCTTGGCAAGGGCTTCCATGCGGACAAACCACTGCTCGGAGAGCATGGGCTCCACCGCATCCTTGCAGCGATAGCATTCGCCTACGGGAATGACCATGTCCTCGACTTTCACTAGGTAGCCTGCTGCTTCCAGGTCAGCAATCCAGGCTTTTCTGCATTCGTAACGGTCCATTCCTTCATATTTCCCCGCCAGAGCGTTCATGGTGGCGTCTTCATTGATGCAGGAAGGTTGAGGAAGATCATGCCTCAGGCCTACCTCAAAGTCATTGGGATCATGCGCCGGCGTAATCTTCACGGCTCCGGTGCCCTTTTCCGGATCCGGATAAGGGTCAGCGAGGATGGGAATGGCTTTTCCGATTATTGGCAAAAGTACGGTTTTGCCGATTAAGTTTTCGTAGCGCTCATCCGCAGGGTTTACTGCGATGGCCACGTCGCCAAACATGGTCTCCGGGCGGGAGGTGGCGACTACAATCCCTTGGCTCCCGTCTTCGCCTGGATAGCGAACATAGTAATACTTGCTGTTTTTATCATCATGCTCCACTTCTGCGTCGGAAAGGGAGGTGCCGCAGCTGGGGCACCAGTTGATGATGCGGTTTCCTTTATAGATCAGGTCCTTCTCATAGAGGCGCACGAAAAATTCTATAACGGCCTTATTGCAGCCTTCGTCCATGGTAAAGCGTTCCCTCTCCCAATCACAGGAGTCTCCCAGCTTTCTACACTGTTCGGTGATTTTCCCTCCATAAGTTTTCTTCCATTCCCATGCTCTCTTCAGGAATTCCTCCCGGCCCAGCTCCTCTTTGGTCTTGCCTTCCTCGGTGCGAATCTTATCCGCAACCTTCACTTCGGTTGCGATGCTGGCATGGTCGCTTCCGGGGAGCCAGAGGGTATCGAAGCCCTGCATCCGCTTCCAGCGAGTCAGCACATCCTGCAGGGTATGGTCCAGAGCATGGCCCATATGGAGCTGGCCTGTGATGTTGGGGGGTGGCATAACGATGGTAAAGGGGGTCTTGGATTTGTCCCTCTTCCCTTGGAAGGCACCGCTCCTCTCCCACTGTTCATATAGCCTATCTTCAAATTGTTTTGGGTCGTATGTCTTGCTTAAATTTTTCTCCATTATGATTCCTCCAATGGAAGCAAGGGGACGGTTCTTTTGCTTCCTTGTCACACTGTTTGAGGAAGCAAAAGAACCGTCCCCTTGCTTCCTTCAAACTAAAAAATCCTTATGCTTCTGCATAAGGACGGAATGTTCCGCGGTACCACCTTAATTCTGTGCCTTGGCACAACACTCATTAAAATATGCTCCCAAGCGACCTTCGCAAAATCCTGTTTTCAAGACTTCTCAGCCTGGCCCGGCTTGCGGGCGTCGAGTCTTCTCTCTGTAGAAAGGTGTTTTGTTACTCCTCTTGATCACTGCATTTCTATTCGTTCGCTCTCCGTAGAAAGCTATATTACTATTGTAACGATGGGTCGCTGTTTGTCAAGCAAATTCGCAGCAGGGCCTACAACGGGAACATATCTGTTGTTGCCTCTCTGTCATACTGGGCAACAATAAATCGAAGTTTTAGCAGATCCTTGTTGCCTTTCTAGCCTGGAAGCAACAACAAATCAAAGTTTACGCA
>CAYLVS010000261.1:0-2632 GCA_964387185.1 uncultured Oscillospiraceae bacterium
TCAGAATTACTGCGTAATTTATGATATAATAAATACTTGTGAAGCAAGGCTCGCCGGCTTTGTCTCGGATGTATTTAGCGAAGAAGGAGACCTCCTATGAAAGAACTTCTTAAACAGTATAGAAGAGACCTGCACCGCATTCCGGAAGCGGGCTATCAGGAATTTAAAACCCACGCGTATATCCTGGAAATCCTGCGCAATTACCCCTGCGAGATTACGGAGTTTTCTCCCACGGGCATTTGCGCCTTCTTTCAGGCAAAGAATCCGAAACAATCCGGAGCGGTGGCTTTTCGTAGCGATATGGATGCACTTCCCATCGAGGAAATCACCAATTCCCCCTACCGCTCTACCCATCCCGGCATGATGCACGCCTGCGGTCATGACGGCCACATGGCCATGCTTCTCGGCCTGGCAGGGGAACTGGCAAAGTTGGATGGAGACTTTCCTGTCAATGCCCTTCTCATCTTCCAACCCGCAGAGGAAAGCCCGGGAGGAGCCAAGAATATAGCAAACTCCGGCGTTTTTGAAAAATATGATGTCCGCCGCATTTTCGCCTTCCACATGGCTCCATCCCACACCCCCGGCGCCATTATGACGCGCCCCATGGAGATGATGGCCAGATCCAGCGAGTTGACCGTTACCATACACGGCAGATCCGCTCATATTGCAAGTGCACACAAAGGCGTGGACGCACTTCACATCGGTTGCCTCTATCTAGACGCTCTCTATAAAATCGAGAAGGAACTTCTTCCCCCCGAAGAATTTCGTGTGCTCCGGTTTGGCAAGATGACCGCAGGAACTGCAAGAAATGCCATTGCAGAGCAAGCTGTGCTCGAGGGAAGCTTACGGGCTTTTCGCGAGGAGGCCTTTAAGCTACTGTCCGATGAAGTCCACCGCACTGCAAACGAATACGAAGAAAAATATGGTTGTAAAATGGAGATTCACTTTACAGAAGGTTACCCGCCTGCCGTGAACGATCCGCGCCTTTACCACCTGGCAAAAGAAATCCTGTCTCCTCAACGCTTTCCCGTATCGCCGGAATTCATAACTCTGCGAAAGCCTTCCATGGCTTCCGATGATTTTTCATACTATTTAAAGAAGGTCCCCGGGCTGTACCTGTTTCTGGGAACGGGAAATAAAAAACCTCTTCACAGCAATACCTTCAATTTCGATGAAGAAGTTTTGGAAGTCGGGGTTAAGGCTTACTTGCAGCTTTTGCAGCTTCCCCTGCTGACTGAGCTTCAAAGTAATTGTAAATAAGAATCCCTGCGATGGTTAACGAGCCACCGATATACTGCATGAGCACCGGCACTTCCTGAAACAGTAAAAATGCCACGATACTCGCATAGACGACCTCTACCGTTTCACTGGTGGCCAGATACAGCGGAGAAATATACCGAAGCGTCCAGTTAAACAACCCATGGGCGATGATCTGGCATACGATGGCCAGGACCAAGACCCAGAAATAGCTTTCCTTTTCATAACCGACAAAACTCGTGCCGCTGACGATCATGCCCAGGCCAAAACAGGCCCAGCAGCATCCAAAAACAATGGTCACGTACACGGTTATAGGAATGCCACCCCCTAATTTTTGCCCGACGATGAAATAGAGCGCAAGCCCAACAGCGGATATAAAGCAGAGTACATCACCCAGTAACGCCTCACCGGCGATGGCGTAGTCTCCTCCACTAACGATGGCGGCACCGATCAGCGCGATTACTACCCCCGCCACCACCTTATAATTGGTTTTCTCCTTGAAAAACAAGGCCATAATGATAAGAATAACCACAGGGTGCAAGCAGGTAATAACCATTGCACTGGCAATGGTGGTCATGCCAACCCCTGTAAAATAAGTGAGAAAGTGCACGAAGAGAATAGCTCCTGCTAACGCGGAACCCCCAAGTTGCCTTTTGGAGAGTTTCTTGAACTCCTTGCGATGAAAGGCCAGTGCAAAAAAAAGAAACACGGGCATTGCGAAGGACAGTCGGTAAAACCCAATTGCCATGGGTGGAATCTCTCCTGCCAACCGCACGATAATGCCGGACATAGAAGCAGCAAGGCAAGCGAACAATACTACTATTTTAACGTGGCGTATTGCAAAATTTATCATGGCGGTTTCCGTTCCATTCTTTCATAATTAACAAACCAGGGACAGTCCCTGCAAATCCCGATCGGATGCGGACTGTCCCTTAATGCTTATTTTATGCTATTAGCTTGCCCCTGTCAATTAAGCTATTGGTTTTGTGCGATTAACTTGTGATAATATCACTAGGATTCATTTCTGCGTTGAAAATAAATTTGTAGTGTGCTACGATTACCATACAGTTAGGCACTACGCTACGGGATCGCATCTTAGCTGGAAGGAGCGTTCATTAATGAACTTGAGAAATGTTGTGATTGCTTCAGCTGCCAGAACTGCCGGTGGCAGCTTTGGCGGAAGCCTTAAAAATCATACCTGTGTCGATTTGGGTGCCCTCGCTATTAAAACCTCTGTTACAAAAGCGGGGATTGATCCCACATCGGTTGATCAGATTATCATGGGCAATGGCTGGCAAGCAGGTGTAGGGCCGAATCCTGCCAGGATTGCAGGTATCATGAGTGGGCTCCCTCAGAATTGCCCTGCCTTCACAAT
>CAYLVS010000262.1:0-2629 GCA_964387185.1 uncultured Oscillospiraceae bacterium
CGCTTTAACGAAATGAAAATTCCCACTGTGCACAAACATGTAAATACTATAAAACAAACCCTCATAACATACATGACCGTAGAAGTATCTGCCTCACCCAATGGCGTGTTTCCGAGAAATCCCGCCACAATAAATGTGACAATGGCCATGCTGCCGCTCTGCCCCAGGTTGCGCATAGTAGCCAGTATGGATGACGACACGCCGTAGTCTCTGGGTTCAACACAGCTCATCACTGCATTGGTATTAGGGGAAGAGAAAAAGGCAAAACCCAATCCAACCACAAGAAGAGGCAACACAACCATAGCAAGAGGACTGTTTTCCGTAATAAAAATGAAAATGAACAGACCCAAAGCGCATAGCCCCATGCCAAAGGAAGCGAGTTTGTGGGGTGATATCCGGTCGGACAGCTTTCCCATATAAGGCGATAACAGCGCCATGATAAGAGGTTGGCTGATCAAAATCAGCCCTGCAGTCTGAGAGTCAAAGCCCCGTATGAGCTGCAGATACAACGACATCAGATAGCCCAACGCAGAGGTGGCTCCGTAATTTAGAAAAGCTGCTAAGTTAGAGAGCAGGTAGCTTGCATTCCTGCGGAAGAGGCGGATCTCAATGACCGGGCTCTTGGCGCGAAGTTCATGGCGAAGAAAGAAAAGGAACAATACCATGGACAGAGGAATCAAGTATTTTGCAAAGGCTACTGTCGCATAGGCAGATAATCCGTACATCATAGTAACGATGACCAATACGTAGAGTGCACTACCCAATAGGTCCATGTTCTGCTCCTGCTCCTGCCCCTGGGCTGTTGCGGATCCGGTTGGCAATTTTGCCGCCATCAAAAAGGCCGCGACACCGACAAAGAGTGTCAGGACAAAGATAGAACGCCATCCGAAGGAGTGGTTCAAAATCCCTCCCAACACGGGACCGGCTGTAAGCCCGGTATAGGTGGCACCGATTAAAAACCCCAAGACCCTTCCCCGCTTTTCCGGAGGATAATAGCTGATGAGAGTCGCTTGGCTGGTGGCAAAGATCATGGCAGCACCCAGCCCCTGTAAGACCCGGAGCAACAGCAGTACTTCAACGGAATCGACAAGGCATATAATGCCGGAGCATATGGTAAAAACCAGAATGCCGATTTTTAAAATACGTACCCTTCCCGTGAGATCAGCCAGTCTTCCAAGAGGAACGGAAAAAGCAGCAGCCGCGAGTATATACCCGTTAATCACCCAGCCGATGGCAGCAGCTCCTGCTTGAAATTCACTGTCGATCGAAGGTATGGATAGATTTAAGGCACTTCCGGTAAAAGTCGTCAAAAGAGCAGTGAGTACTGCTACTATTAAAATGATTGGTCGGTCCCGTACCGGATCTGCTTCGTTTTTCTTACTCATGGCTTGCCCCTAACGTAATCGCTACGATTTCAGGAGGATTAAAAAATCGAAATCCCATATTACCATTGCCTATGCCTCTGCTAACAATCATATTCTGTTGGCCAAAAACGTAGATCCCACCATCGTACTCCGGGAAGAAGGTTCTTTCCGGAGAGTAAACACCTCCAAGGAAAGGCAAGCGAATCATGCCTCCGTGAACGTGGCCACTTAGAGTTAAATCCGCCCCCCATTTCCGATAGGTGTCAGCATAAAGGGGATTGTGCGCCAGCAGTATGCTGAATCTTTGCCCGTCATTTTTTCCAAAAATCTTTTCAATTTTGCCGAGGCTGAAATAGTAAGTCTCCGTGTCCTCCAGCACATAATCATTTGTCCGGTCGCTGTAATAACGCAGGTTAAACCAAAGCCCATAGACATCGATGCTGTCTTCGCCTCTTTTAATGACTACCTTTTCGTTGTCCAAAATCCGCACTCCCATCCCCTCCAGTTCAGAAAGCAGATGTATCCGGCTGCTGTTGCTGAGGGATTGCTCGTGGTTTCCCACAATATAGTATACTTCGTAGTCTGCAGCCAACTCCTCTGCAAGGGACAGAAAAACGCTAAAATCCAGATCGGTAGAATTGACCATATCTCCCGTTAAAGCGATCATGTCCGGAGCCTGTTCATGAATTTTTTTCAAAAGTTTCTTGTTTCCATGATCGAAGTCCTTGCTGTGCAAATCGGACAGCTGAAGAATCTTATATCCATCAAAGGACGCAGGAAGCTTTTCGTATTGCACTTCGTATTCATCGGTAACAAGCATTTCATTGCTCAGGTAGAACCCTCCTGTCACAACAGCCAAGGCCATTACCAATATAACTAAAAATAATCTTCTCCTCTTTGACATTTACCTCTCCGATTGTCTGTCTACTCTGTTGTAACGTCCGCCCTCCGTAAAGGACCGGATGGCATCACACACCCCTTTCATAACTCTCTGTCTCGCTTCTATGCTTCCGTATGCGATGTGAGGCGTGATGAATACTCTGTTTGGATCCTTTAACTTGAGCAATGGGTTTGTTGGTTCTATAGGCTCTTTCTCTAAAACATCCAGTCCCGCTGCAGATATGATTCTCTGATTCAGAGCTTCTGCCAGATCCGCTTCGTTTACGATGCCGCCTCTTCCCAGGTTGAGGAGAATGGCTGTTTTTTTCATCTTCTCTAGTTCATTCATGGTGATGAGATTATATGTGAGGGAACTCAAAGGAGCA
>CAYLVS010000263.1:0-2627 GCA_964387185.1 uncultured Oscillospiraceae bacterium
AACTTTGACATGGCAACAAATCATAGCGGAATCGGGCGGAAAATACTTGCAAACGGGTTTACATTGAAAAACATTTGGAAATATCTTATAATTCAAAACAGGGCAACATGCAAATATTCAAGCTGCCTCGAGTGTAACATTGTCAGCGAACAACTCAACTATTTGAAGGAATGCGGGATGACTTTGTGGAGTTGTCGTAATTCATAATGAGTTTTGTCCTTGCCAAATAAAAGAAAGGAAGAGTATGGCTATTTCCATTTGAATAGATCATACAAGGAAAGCAATGAAGTTTATTTCATGGAATATTGATTCACTAAATGCGGCACTAACAAGCGACTCGGCGCGAGCTGTATTATCGCAAAATGTACTGGATACCATTGCACAACACAATCCGGATATAATTGCCCTACAGGAGACAAAGCTACCAAGTAATGGTCCTGCTAAACAGCATTTAGAACTTTTGCAGGATAAGTTTCCGGATTATGAGGTCGTTTGGAATAGTTCAATGGAGCCGGCTCGCAAGGGTTATGCCGGTACCATGTTTATATACAAGAGTGAATTGAAACCATCCGTTACATATCCGGTAATCGGTGCTCCAAGTACCATGGACGCTGAGGGTCGAATCATTACATTAGAGTTTGATGCTTTCTATTTAACACAAGTTTATACGCCCAATGCAGGGGATGGTTTGAGTCGTTTGGAAGAGCGCCAGGTTTGGGATGTAAAATATGCGGATTATCTAGAAAGCCTTGATAAAGACAAGTATGTTATTGCCGCAGGAGATTTCAATGTGGCACATAAAGAAATAGACTTGGCACATCCTGATAACAATCGTCGCTCAGCCGGCTTTACTGATGAGGAACGCCAAGGCTTCACAAACCTTTTGGCAAAAAGGTTTACAGATACCTTCCGCCATGTTCATGGAGACGTAGCAGGAGCTTATACTTGGTGGGCTCAGCGGGTTAAAACAAGCAAAATCAATAACTCCGGTTGGAGGATTGATTATTGGCTGGTGAGTGATCGTATTGCAGATAAGGTAGTAAAGTCTGAAATGATTGATTCCGGCTCGAGACAAGATCATACGCCTATATTGCTTGAAATTAACTTGTAGTTAAGTGGGCATGACAGAATGACTTATACAGTAGAGCTAGATTGGAGGTACCATGAATCAAAAGAATGAAAACAAAATCCTTACAATTCCAAACGCGCTCTCGCTTTTTCGTCTTTGTCTAATACCGGTTTTCATATGGCTATATATCGGTGTCCAGAATTACGCCTGGGCCGCGGCCATACTGGTATTATCCGGGCTGACAGATCTTGTGGATGGCATTATTGCAAGGCGTTTCGGCTCCATCAGCAATTTCGGAAAAATTCTGGACCCCATAGCAGATAAACTCACCCAGGGTGTAGTTCTCTTTTGCCTTATCCTGCGTTTTCCCTTGATGCTGATACCTTTTACTATATTGATCCTGAAGGAGATATTTGTAGGAATTACAGGAGCCTTGGTCATTCGAAAGACAGGCAAAGTCTACGGGGCCAATTGGCACGGAAAGGTGGCCACTTGGCTACTTTATATCATGATGATTGTTCATGTGATTTGGCATGGCCTGCCCGCAAGCTTTTCGAATCTGTTCATTGCAATTTCCGCCATCGTGATGATCATTTCCTTTGTCCTTTATGGAGTGGGCAACATAAAAAAGTTAGTGCGCCCCAAACCAAATGATGATATTGAAAACTAACCGGCAAGCCAAGAAAAGGTACAAAGTTAATATGGGTGTTAAAAATCCTGATGACTCAGTATGCAGGATTTACACCCGAGGAGTTAAGCGAAGCGCACCGTGCTTTGCTGTCAACCCTTGATTTCAACGGACATAAATGCGCCGGGTTCCAGCTCGGAATCCAAATCCAGGCTTTCCTTTGCATCGTAAGAGGAGAGCCTTATTGTTCCGGCTGAAACCAAGTCGATGCAGTTCTTTAGAGATTGGTCGGCAATCCTTGGGTAATCAAGGGCTTTCAGCGTTTCATAGCAGCTATGTTCTCTCGAAAAAGATCTCTCAATGACGACTTTTTTCCCCGATATATCTTTAATGTTAATATGGGCTTTCAGCTTAGATTTCACGTCTTTATGGAAGATTAAAACATAAATTGTTTTATTACTCTTAACGATCATATACTGATCCCGTTGTTCCGTGATAGTGCCGTTTATTTGTGAAAAAACGGAGTATATGGAATAAAAGGGTGTCAGCAGACCTTCCGGTGTGAACAATGCTGGGGAGGCCTCAGCAAGAGATAGATACGCATTGGGGTTTTTGATTATATGAACAAAAGCTGAACAAACCGAATGGACATCTCTGGTGTTGTTAATATAGGAGCCCAAATCCGGAGCCAAATCCTCCTGTGCGACCAATGGAAACTCAAAACCCTGTATCATTTCCTTCATCTGTCCATCCATGTCTGCGTCCGCAATCTGAAGCGGAAGCTTCAAGGACTGCAGCGTTGGCAGAATGCTCATAATTTCCTCTTTGCTATGCTTTTCATTGATAGCCCGGAAGTCCAGCACGATGGATTGAGGGTTCAGTTTCTTGATATTGTCCTCTTGATGAGTGAGCATCAGAATTTCACCAAAG
>CAYLVS010000264.1:0-2619 GCA_964387185.1 uncultured Oscillospiraceae bacterium
CCTGGTGCTTGCCAACAGCATAGCGCAATACGATGATGAAATATCCAAAGACCTTACACGAAAGGTCGTCGGAGCAAATATAGAAGCGCGGGAAAAGGGGTACAAGCCCTTCATTGCCCCTGCAATCGCATCCGGCGCACTCTCAATTCTAGCGACCATAACAGGGGATTGGCATTACAGCGCCGTGTATATGGGAGACAAGGATAAAGGAGCTTACCTGGGGCTTCGAAACCGTTTGACGGAAGAGGGGACAGAGTTGGAACTTCTGGAATTGCCGGAGATGCTGTATTCCCGGATTGAACAGTCCTACCATGAACTTTGTCTGCTTCGATAAAAAAGTCACAGGGGAACCGCAGGTTGTGTGATTACAAAACTCGAGCAGCGTCCGTCGTAGGACAAAAATTGGGGTCGTCTTGAACTCATGTGGCAGGCCGACCTCTAATTTGCGGAAAAAGAGCAGAAAACGCGGAAATGTGTGGATTGTGCAAAGAAAATCCACACACAACTAAGAAAAATGCACAAGTTTGTTGCCATTGCAACAGATGTGCCGGGAGGATTCACACATTATCGGAGATTTTGCTCAAATATCATCAAAACAACACTTTCAACCACCTGATTTCACACACTACCGAGGATTATGCACACTAGGCGTACAAAAAATCGGAAATGGAGCTAGTTGAAATCTACAGTGACAGAGAAAAGGAGGGAGTGTCTTTGGCAAATCAACCTTTGATTTTAATTTACCCCCGCTGTCAGGAGCCGGTAAAGGCCAAGAGGATACGAGAGGTTTTAGAAGCAGCTCTGGAAGGGGTCAGTTATCAAGCGGTAGAAGAAATGAAAGAACTGGAAGCGATGGACCTTCGACAACGGAGGATTCTTTTTGCTGTGTCCCTAGGCGAGTCAGGGATTAATCTGGAATGGTACCACATGCTAAAGTTCATTCGGCTTCGGAAGGACTGCCTAAAGGGATCGGTTGCCGGTGTTTTGGTAGACAGCAACAGCGAGTGGTATACCAAGGATTTGGCCCGGCATCTGGTCTTCAGTGCAAATATGGCCGGTTGTACCTTCATTGGACGACCTTTAGTGGAAGGCACGAGGACTCTTTACAACTTTAGTATTATTGCGCGGAATTTGGAAATGAGCAACGAGGATGCCTACCGGGCTCAGGGGAAAGATCTGGTTTGCCGAATCCTGGATTTCAAACTCAAAGGCAAAGAAGCGCCCCGGCTTTTGATGCTTCATGCCGGAAACTACGGGAGATCAAACAGCTTGATGCTCTGGGATAAGATAAAGGAGCAGCTGAAGGGAGTGACCATAGAAGAGATATCCCTTCGAAACGGCGAGATTGATGACTGCATCGGTTGTCACTATCGCACCTGCCTTCATCACGGGGAGAAAGGTACCTGCTTTTATGGCGGTGTAATGGTGGAGCAGGTATATCCAGCTATTATCGGGTGCGACGCGCTGATGATGGTCTGCGCCAATTACAATGATGCCCTTGTAGCCAATATGGCCGCTTTTGTTAACCGGCTGACCGCTCCTTTCAGGGTCCATGACTTCAGTAACAAGATGGTGTTTTCCATTGTGGTTTCCGGCTACAGTGGGGGGGATCTGGTAGCGCACCAGATTATCAGTGGAATCAATATGAACAAGAGTTTTATTCTCCCTGCGCCTTTTGCTTTGCTGGCCACAGCCAACGATCCGGGCAGTGTTTGGCAGGTCGAGGATATTGAAGAGAAAGCGGTGACCTTTGGAAAGAATATGAGGAAGTATCTCTTCCATGGAATTTCCACATCAGGGGTGACAGGGGAGTCAAATATTTAACAACAAGTGCCCGGCACTATAATGCTACTCTTCTCATACTATAAAATAATATAGGAGTAGAGGTTGATAGGATGCCGGATGACGTAACTTTTAACTTTCAGCAGGTAAGCACAATCAGTGCATTCCAAAGATTATGGACTGAGTTAGCCATGTTTATGAGAGCATATATAAATACGGCTATTGAAGGATCGCCCAGAGCCGAAATAAACGCTCAAAGATTATTGGAAGTATCTAGCGATTTTCGTAGTGCATTTTTCGTATTTTATGGTCCGGAATTCGCAGATGATTTTAATAACCTGTTAACAAACTTTATTGCCAAATCAACAAACGTAATCCAGGGGTTTTTAGCCAACGATCAGGAACTTGTTAATGCGAGTGTAAGAAGTTGGTATAGCGATGCAGAAGCACTTGCCAGCTTTTTAGCAAGAATAAATACGAGTTGGGATGAATTCCAATGGAGAAGTTTATTAACGCTGTATATACAATTGAAGATTCAGATGATTACTTTGATGGTCGCTGGAGAGTATCAAAGAGAAATGCAAATTTATGATCGTGTACTTGATCTTACAAATACGATGGGCTCCTATATGGCAAGTGGGCTGATTGGCCAAGAGTGGCCCGCGCAGCAGGGCTTTGACATGTGAATATTTTCAATCTCCTGCCGTCGAGAAGGGCGATCTAGTCTCTGTCCTGCTACGATTATATCATTGTGACAATCGATATGGCACTATTGGTAAAACCCGGATCATCGGGGTTGTGTAAAATTAGTATAGGTCTAATAGCATTATTACTTAG
>CAYLVS010000265.1:0-2611 GCA_964387185.1 uncultured Oscillospiraceae bacterium
CGCGGTTGATGGATATCGCAGTAGCAAATTTAGAGGCGTTTTTAGAGGGCTCACCTGTCAATGTGGTGAATGAATAATAATAAAAGCCTCCACGGTACAGAAGTCATAATAAACTGCGACCTGCTCAAATTTGCAAGTTTAGGACGAAATATACCGATAAAACTCTCGGCTTCGCCCTTATATTCATATAAACTTATCATTTTAGAGCATTTTACGTCCTGTACTTGAAAATTTGAGTATGCAGTTGTATGGTCTGCCAGGATGCCCCACGGGGTTTGTCCCTGTGGTGGTTATTCCTCGACTAATCTCTTTTCTCCGGTGATTTCCTGTATGGGCTTGATGTTTTCTCTTCCTAATAAATTGTTAATTTTTTATTAATTTATTCTTCCAATATTTATAAAAGAATGGTACAATACAGAAAATGAATAACAAGATTCCGAGTTTATTTTTCTAAGGCAAGCAAGCTAAGAAACTAAACCGATGGGTTTTGTTGGAAACGACAAGGCCTCCCGTTTTGGAAAGGAGTATGCGAAGGCGTATGTTTTCATAACGGGTGAACTATAATTAGTCACCTGTTTTTGTTTTACGAAAAAGGGTGACTCAAAGGAGAGGCCCTTTTATTTTTTTATCACCGAAACCAAATTTATAAGTTATTTTCATATAGATAAAATATATTGAAGGAGCGGAAAAATGAGAAACAAAACCAAAGCACAGACTTCCGGTAAGGAAAGGCGAAAGTTTTATCCTAACGGCAGAGCATGGAAGCAAAGTTTCGTTGCGATGCTAGTTATGGCCTTACTGGTCACCATGGTTCCTATGGCTCCCGTTATGAGCTGGCAGTCATATGGAGCTGATGAACTGACCGCCATAATCGAAACACCGGTAGTCGCGGTGACAGGCCAGGGAATTCTCGGCGGAGCCTCCTATTCAAAGGACAATGTTGGAAACGAAAGATCCTATACATTGGATGAAATGAAGGCTCTGGAGGAGATTACTCAGCTTTATTCAACGATAAATACGAATCCGACCAGGAGTATTTATCTCGGAAAAGGCATCTCCCTCGATACGCTACTGCAGGAATCGAATTTTCCTGTGGAACAGTATGAAACAACGGCAATCGATGTAGTATCATCTGACGGGTATACCATAAGATTCGACCCTGCCTATACTGGAGATTCCGTCACACGGGGGAAGCCTCTGAAAACTCCGGCCTTCAGCGTGGAGAGGTACTACTTCCCCGGTATAAATGATCTGGTCGTAAATGTGGATGGAGATGGTGTCTACTCTTACAGTAATGAAACGGCAGCAGCAGCTGGAGCCACACCGGCCAAATCCATTCTCGCCTGGGAAAGCGGCGGTAAAAGAGGCGAGCCGGAAACAGTACCTACGACCACCGGCCCGCTGGAATCTGACCAACAGCCCCTTCTCTTGATGCTGGGACAGCAGAATGTGTGGGAACAGTCCAATCCTCTATATAACAAAGCAGTGAACAGGATCATAGCCGGTCCTGCCATAACGGAAACCGCTATCACCATAGATAGGGTAGACTACACCAGAGCACAGATCCTCCTCATGAACCGGGCAGACAGAAGCTATACCTACTCTTCCAGCGGCGGGGATAAAACCGACTATGTGCGTGGTATTCCGTTGTCGGTGCTTCTCAGTGCTTATGGCCCCAACGACACCGTTAACTTTACATCTGCAGATGGCTGGGCAGTTGGCGCCAGTGGTATGACCGTTGCTGAGCTTATAAACGGTAACTACATACTGGCCTATGAAAAGGGCAATAACGAAACTGACCTGGCAGGTATCTACGATACGGCCAAGAATAATGCTTCTATTTATGGATTCTTTGCATTGTACGGGGATGGCGGGGGTCAACCCGCTAAGATGATCAACACTATTACAGTGACTTCATCCTCCGGCATCGATTTTGTCAACAGTCCGTATAAACATATCAATAACGGCGGGATAACAGGAGCTGACGGCCCTTATGATGTGGATGCCATTACCGGAGCGACATTGACTATTGAAGGCCCCGGCGTTACCACCAGCGTGCCCCTGCCGATTCGGGAGCTGGAGACCCATAATGCAGGCGCCTACAGAGGCGTTTACACGGATATCCGTGATCATGATGAAGATTGGACCCTTCAGTATGAGGGGATCCGCCTCAATTACATCGTTAACAACATGACCTCAGGGGATAATGGCATCCACTTGACGGATAAAGCCTATAAAGTCCTCCTGAAAAATCGTGTACGTCAAACCATTGCACAATTTACTCTTGATCAGTTAGATGAGGCAGAGGATGCCGGCAAACCGGTCATCATTGCTTATGGGACAGGAACAGAGGATGGCTCAAAAGTAGCGCCCTTTGTATATGACTTGGGTGCCGGGATCAAACCAGAATTGGGGATGTCAACAGCTTCCCAGTAAAGGTTCTTGTCCTCGAGAATGGCCGTAATGACTTCCAGAGCCCCCTCGCTGTCGGGATACCGCAAGCTTTCAGCACCTTTCCTGGAGGAAATGGTGGTCTTGATCATATCCCACTGGAAGTCTCGTAAAGCCGCATTCAAATCCCAATCGTAAAGGCTGCAATCGAATTTGTTCC
>CAYLVS010000266.1:0-2600 GCA_964387185.1 uncultured Oscillospiraceae bacterium
CAGATGAACACAAAAAATCAACCATGGGGACAGACCCCGTGGCTGATTTTGCCCACGGGGACAGCCCTTGAGGGCGAGCATTAGCCGGCTAACACATAATCGCAGTTTTTTTTGATGCTGAGTTCTTTAAAATAGTGGTTTTCAAGAGGGATCCAAAAGTCGATAAATCGCTTGTGCACGAGGGGGCCGTTCCTATTTAAAATTCGGCGACTCTGCTCTGCTTCATCCAGCGAAAGGAATAATTTGAGATCGTAATAGGGGGCGAGATCCGGATGCATACTATAGACACCCTCTACAATGTTTAGCTTTTTTGGGCTGACAGGGGCAGGTGAGCTATAGCGCTGACTTTTACAGTCATATTTTTTGTAAGAGAAGTCCA
Source organism: uncultured Oscillospiraceae bacterium (assembly GCA_964387185.1). GTDB lineage: Bacteria > Bacillota > Clostridia > Peptostreptococcales > Anaerovoracaceae > UBA1426. Next base: position 380 of record CAYLVS010000266.1, read on the forward strand.
CCCCCCGCCGGATATTTTTCAGAATCTCTTGCTGAAAGCGTTCCCGATCCACATTTCCTCCGGCTTCTGCCATCCGCGCTTTCGTCTTCTTTTCCGGAGGCAGATAATAATCATCCATGTGAAAAAGATTGCAATCATATTTTTCAGCAAGCAAGGAGCCGAGAAGGGTTTTGCCGGCTCCTGAATTTCCCTCAATTGCAACGATTTTTGTGCCGGGCGTACGAATAAGCTCGTCGATGAGTTCATAAACCTTTTGTTGTTCTTTATAATGCATATTCGTTAACGCGGTACCTTTCTGTTGCGAGTACAATTACAGGTATTAACAGAAGTTGAATAATGATCCCGGGGATTGCATTCAAAAATGCCCCTGCAACGAAGAACTCCCAGGTAAATGCTGTTCCGCCTAAACCAAATAGCAGATAGCTGGCTATTCCCCATACAACCCTTCCACACAGCATGGATAGAATCAGGGCTATGTAGACGGAAATTTTTTTACGGGGTAATAGATGATAGAGAAGTCCGGCCAAAAAGCCGTAAGCAGCAAGTTCAAATGCCATAGAAACAGCCATTGGGTACATAACAGGCATGCTGAAGAGGACACTTCTAAGCAGCGGAGTTAAAAACCCCACCAGCAGACCAAAGCGTGCACTGCAAAGAAATCCGCAAAGCAACACAGGTATATGCATAGGCAGAAGCTTGTTGCCTATTTCGGGTATCTGTGCTGTGGCAAAGGGGAGAATCAGGCCCAAGGCAAGGAACAGACCTGCAAGAACGAGTTGCTTTGTTTCTGTTGTAGATGCTCTCATAATGTCATATCTCCTTATAAATAATACCACGTAAAGTATTGCCTTTCATAGGAGGGCAAATACCTTCGTGGTATTTTTAATAACTCATTCATCTCCGGCTTCAGCCGGTTTGTCTTATTTTATTATTCCTCTACCTGTACCGCTACATCTTCCTCAGTCTCTTCATCCACTTCCTTATGGACCTTTGCTTCACTGACGGAAATCACAAGTTGAGCTTCATCCAGCTCGGGCACGATGCCTGAGGGAAATTCTAAGTTGCTGATGTAAAGGTTGTCTCCCAAGTTGAGTTCTTTTACATTGACTTCAATGAAATTAGGTACGTCCTGTGGGAGACCCTTAACAGGGACGATATCACGATGGAGTTGCAGCAGCAACTTTCTGGCTTCATAGAGCTCATCGCCGACGACTCTTATGGGTACATTGGCTTTTGTCTCCTCGGACAGGGATATGCTGTGAAAATCCACATGCATAAAATCATGGCTCACATGGGTGAACTGGACGTCCTTAACCATTACATTAAACTTTTCCTTTTCGTCGAGAACAAGTTCAAATACAGCGGAACGTCCATACTTTACAATATTTCTACGGAGCTCATCCATTCGGATGGTCACCGCTATCGATTCCATGTCTTTTCCGAAAATGTTGCCGGGCAGGTAACCTGCTTTGCGCAGCCTTTTGTTTGCCTGACTGCTGGTGTCCGTCCTGCGTTCGACTCTTAATACTCCAGTCTCATTCATATTTTCAACCTCCTCTTGTATGATTGCATCTTTTCATTATACCAGTTACATATACATTTTAACAGATAAACATATAGAAAACAAGGATAGTCATATGAACCTGTTGTTTGCTATGATTACCGAAATATCTCTTTTCTAATCTAATGGCGTTTGGATAAGAAAAATGAATTGTCATATTAACAAACTGGTACATGGTGTATAAATTATGATATGCTAGAATTCGGAGGTGGCAGATATGAAAAAGAGTATTGGTTCAAAAACTATCGTGTTCCCAACACCGGTGTTTATCATTGGGACGTATTGTGAGGACGGCAGGCCTAACGCAATGAATGTGGCATGGGGAGGCATCTGCAGTTCCAGTCCGCCGGCCATCGCCATATCCGTAAGAAAACAGCGCTGCACCTACGACAATATTATGCGGACACAAGCCTTCACAGTGAACATTCCCTCCGGGGAGTTTGTCAAGGAAGCCGATTACTTTGGGATAGTATCAGGTAATAAGGCAGATAAATTTGAAGCCACCGGATTGACTGCGGTAAAAGGGGATATGGTAGATGCCCCATACATCAAAGAGTTCCCGCTGAATATTGAGTGCAAGGTGATTGGTGTCCATGAGATAGGCGAGCATATCCAATTCGTTGGAGAGATTATGGACATAAAGGTTGATCAGGATTGCCT
>CAYLVS010000267.1:0-2530 GCA_964387185.1 uncultured Oscillospiraceae bacterium
AGAACATGGAAGCGAAAGCAGTTGCAAAGTATGTCAGAATGTCTCCCATCAAGCTGAAACCAATTGCCGATTTGGTGAGAGGAAAAGACTTAAAAGAAGCGCTGACGATACTGAAATTTACCCCGGGCAAAGGCTCCGTGCTGGTGGAGAAAGTAGTCCAATCTGCAGCAGCAAATGCAGAGAACAATCATGATATGAACGTGGATAAGCTCTACGTTGCTGAGGTATATGCCCATCAGGGTCCGACCATGAAGCGGTGGAGAGCAGGCTCTCAGGGCCGTGCATCAATCATCCTCAAGAGAAGCAGCCATATTGGCGTTACGCTTAGGGAAAGAGATTAGGAGGTTTGTTGAATGGGTCAGAAAGTAAATCCGCATGGATTGAGAGTAGGCGTTATTAAGGATTGGAACTCCAAGTGGTATGCAGATAAAAAAGATTTTGCCGACTATCTTGTAGAAGACAAAAAAATAAGAGAATACATCAAGAAGAGAATATTCGCTGCCGGCGTTTCAAAGATCTTAATTGACAGAGCTGCTAACAACCAGGTCAAAGTCACAGTGTTGACGGCAAAGCCCGGAATGGTCATCGGAAGATCCGGTACCGGCATCGACGAGCTGAAAGCGGAAGTCGAAAAGCTCACCGGAAAGACCACTATTATGAATATCATCGAAGTCAGGAGAACCGACGTGGATGCGCAGCTCACCTCAGAGAGCGTAGCCCAGGCTCTTGAAAAGAGAATATCCTACCGGAGAGCCATGAAGCAGGCCATCGGCAGAACTATGAAAGCCGGAGCCAAAGGAATCAAGATTGTCGTTTCCGGTCGGCTTGGCGGAGCAGAAATTGCCAGAAGTGAAAAATACAGCGAGGGAAATGTACCCCTCCATACTCTCAGGTCGGATATCAGTTACGGCTTTGCAGAGGCGGATACACAGTACGGTAAAATCGGCGTGAAGGTTTGGATCAACAACGGGGAAGTCTTGTCCAAAGAGCTTCAGAGCCCGCTACCTGAAGAAGGCGGAAGGGGCGACGACAAGCGCAGAAAGCCCGGAGACAAGCGCAGACGAGATGATAGGGGAAGACGAGACGGAGATCGCAACGACAGACGTGGCGGATATCGCAGGGATGACAAACCCGAGATGCCCAAGGCCATAAACCCTAGGAAGCGCAACAAACCTGTTGAGAAGCCTGCCAAAGTAGAGACGGTAGAAACTCCGGAAGCACCCGAGACTGTTTCGGCAGAATAGAAATAGAGTATGAAAGGAGGAACAAGCGATGTTAATGCCAAAGCGTGTAAAACGTCGTCGTGTCCATAGAGGAAGAATGAAGGGCGTGGCCACTAAGGGAAATACCATTACCTACGGGACTTATGGATTAGTTGCCCAAGAATGTGGCTGGATTACCTCGAATCAAATTGAGGCCGCCAGAATCGCTATGACCCGCTCCATTAAAAGAGGCGGAAACGTATATATAAAGATATTTCCTCACAAGCCTGTCACGAAGAAACCTGCTGAAGTCCGGATGGGATCCGGAAAAGGTGCTCCCGAGTATTGGGTAGCAGTGGTGAAGCCGGGCAGAGTCATGTTTGAGATTGCAGGAGTAACGGAAGAAAAGGCCAGAGAAGCTATGAGACTGGCAGCCCACAAACTCCCGCTGAGATCCAAATTTGCCATCAAGGGCCAGGAAATTGCAGAGGGTGGTGAAGCGTAATGAAACTGGAAAAAATGAGAGAAATGAGCGAAACCGAACTCACGGTGGAAGTGAAAAAGCTGAAGAACGAATTGTTCAACCTACGCTTCCAACAAGTGACAGGTCAGCTGGAGAACCCCATTAAAATGCGTGATGTTAGGAAGGAAATTGCGAGAGCAAAGACCATTTTGAGAGAAAAAGAGCTGAAGAGAGCGGAAGGTTAAAGAAAGGAGGATGTGGTTATGGAAGAGAGAAACAGAAGGAAGTCCAAGGTCGGACTTGTAGTAAGTGACAAAATGGATAAGACAATTGTAGTAGCTGTGGAAGATTTCGTAAGACATTCCCTTTACGGAAAGTCTACAAAACGCACGAAAAACTTTAAAGCTCATGATGAGAACAACGAATGCAATATCGGCGATAAAGTAAGAATTATGGAAACCAGACCCCTATCCAAGGACAAAAGATGGAGACTGGTAAAAGTAATGGAGAAAGTCAAGTAGGAAGGAGGCACCTATCATGATTCAGGTAGAAACAAGATTAAAGGTTGCTGACAATTCCGGCGCAAAGGAACTATTATGCATCCGCGTTTTAGGCGGCACACGTCGTAAATATGCGGGCATAGGAGATATCATCGTATGTGCTGTTAAAGAAGCAACACCCGGGGGAGTCGTCAAAAAGGGCGACGTAGTCAGGGCCGTGGTCGTTAGGACGAAAACAGGTGCCAGACGCGTTGACGGCAGCTATGTGAAATTCGATCAAAACGCCGCCGTAATTATAAAGGAAGATAAGAACCCGGTGGGAACCCGTATTTTCGGACCCGTAGCAAGAGAGTTGAGAGACAAGA
>CAYLVS010000268.1:0-2521 GCA_964387185.1 uncultured Oscillospiraceae bacterium
TTTGTCGTCAATTTTAATCAATCGGGAAACGCTGTCGCAGAAATCAATGAGGCTCTGGAAGGTCAAAAAATCTTCGGCGGCCTCGACCTCTCTGCCGACTTCCCGGAATTGGGCAGCAGCGCGCTGTACAGTGTAACGGAAATGCACTCGAAGCAGGATATAGATAAGCTTGCAGCTGCTTTGAAGGAGGTGTTGAAATAATGAAAGACATCAAATTGAGAAAATACCATTCCGCATCCTGGGATGAACCCCTGATTATGGAGATGGGGACTAAGGGAGAGAGGGGAATCATACCTCCCAAAGCTGCCAAAGAAGTAGCGGAGAAGTTAGGCGAAGCCATGAATTTGCTCCCTGCGGAGATGAGGAGGCAAAAGAGTATCGGTCTGCCGGAAGTATCGCAATACCATGTTCTTCAGCATTATCTCAGACTGTCTCAAATGACTTTGGGTATGGATCTGGGTTCCGATATCGGTGAAGGAACTTGTACTATGAAGTACAGCCCTAAAATGCATGATCAAGTGGTCAATTCCAGCAAATTCGCCGACCTGCATCCCTGCCAACCCCAGGAAACCCTCCAGGGAATTTTGGAGATTGTTTACGGTCTCGAGCAGTATTTGAAGCAGATCTCCGGGATGTCCAAGTTCACATTCCAGCCCGGCGGAGGTTCTCACGCTACCTATACCAACGCCTGTCTGATTCGCAAGTACCATGAGGCCAGGGGCGAGCTGCAACAGAGAGATGAAGTAATCACCACTATATTCTCCCATCCCTGCGACGGCGCCACACCGGCGACAGCAGGTTTCAAAGTCATCACCCTGATGCCCGACGAGAACGGCTATCCGGACTTGGAAGCCCTGAAGGCCATCGTATCGGAGCGGACTGCAGGCATCATGTTTACCAACCCGGAGGATACAGGTATCTTTAATCCCAAGGTGGCAGAATACGTGAAGGTGGTCCATGACGCGGGAGGGTTATGCTTTTACGATCAGGCAAACGCCAACGGCATCATGGGTATGGCGAGAGCCTTTGATGCAGGCTTTGATGCCTGTCACTTCAACCTGCACAAGACATTCTCCTCGCCTCACGGCTGTGAAGGCCCCGCATCAGGAGCCTATGGAGTCAGAGAAGAGCTGGCCAAATACCTGCCCGTTCCCACGGTGGAGTTCGATGGATCAAAATACTATCTGGACTATGACAGGCCGGAAAGCATAGGCAAGGTGAGAAGTTTCCTGGGGAATCTGGAATGTGTCATCCGTGCCTACGCATGGATCCGCAGCATGGGTGCGGAAGGTATCAAAACGGCGGCGCAAATCTCTGTGCTGAACAACAATTATTTAGACCAGCTCCTGTTAAATATCAAAGGTGTAACCAGACCTTATGCCGAAGGCAAAAGAAGGCTGGAACAGGCCAGATACAGCTTAGGGAAGGTCAAAGAGGATACGGGTGTGGGTACTGAGGAAATTCGAAACCGGCTGAGCGACTTCGGGGTTCAGGGTTATTGGATGAGCCATCACCCTTGGATCGTTCCGGAGCCCTTCACACCGGAGCCTTGCGAAACCTATTCCAAGGAAGATTTGGATTATTGGGCGGCGGCCTTAGCCCAATGTGTAAAAGAAGCCTACGAGGATCCTGATTTTGTGATGAATGCTCCTCATGCTATGGCCAACACCAAGATATTGGATGATTCCCTTGTGGAGGACCCGGACAGATGGGCTTGCACCTATCGGGCCTATAAAAAGAAGAATAGTAAATAGGAGATGCTCTCCGCAGGGCAACGGAAACATACCCGGCGGAGCGCAGATTGTAGTTCACGACAGGAGGAAGGCGTATGCGGAAAGTGGGGCTGATCATCAACCCCTTGGCGGGAATCGGCGGCAGAGTCGGACTGAAGGGGAGCGACGGCAAGGACATCGTTGAGAAGGCTTTTGCTATGGGAGCGGTAGCAGAAGCACCCTTGAAAGCGGCAAGAGCGCTAAGCCGTCTCGTAAGTAAAAGGGAGGAATTTCAACTCCTGACATACCCGGGGCCCATGGGAGAAGATGCGGCACGAGAGCTGGGCTTTCATCCTATTGTATTAGGTTCCCTGATAGAGGATATTACCACCCCCGCGGATACAGAAAAGGCTGCTGTTGATTTGAGAGAAGCAGGGGCAGAGCTGATTCTTTTTGCAGGAGGAGATGGCACTGCAAGGAACGTCTATCATGCTATCGGAAACAGCCTACCGGTCATAGGTATCCCTGCAGGAGTGAAGATCCATTCTGCTGTCTATGCAGACACCCCTACTCACGCGGGAGATGCGGCAGCTCTGTTTCTTTCAGGGAGCGGCCGGATTCAGCTTCGGGAGGCCGAAGTCATGGACATCGACGAGGAAGCCTTTCGTCAGGATAGGGTATCGGCCAGACTCTACGGTTATATGACCGTCCCCAATGTTCGTAACCTCATGCAGAGCGCGAAGGCCGGAAGTGTGAGCACTGAGGGCGAGAACATGATGTCCATTGCGTCCCACATCGTTACCAATATG
>CAYLVS010000269.1:0-252 GCA_964387185.1 uncultured Oscillospiraceae bacterium
AACGTGCGGACAGGAAGGCCTGGATCCGAAACGAATCCATCAGGGAGTAGGTCACATTCTGGTCTTTCAGGTCAAGCTTGGTCAATTCTACAATGCGGTTAATGCGGTAATGGAGTGTATTACGGTGTATGTAGAGGGCGGCCGCAGTTCCATGTAGATTTTTACCAAGCTCTAAATAATTCCGAAGGGTACCATAGAGTTCGGTGCCATTGTCTTTGTCATAGCTCTGAAGAATGAAGAGCGCAGGATGGC
>CAYLVS010000269.1:262-2500 GCA_964387185.1 uncultured Oscillospiraceae bacterium
GGCAGTAGTTGCGAAGGGGGATCTTTCCAGTGTAGTTGTAATACAGGTCGTAACAGGCGTAGCGAGTGTAATCATAGATCCGATCGGGATCGTCGAACTGCTGAGCCTGTTTGACGGATGATACGGCCTGATAAAAATGCCTTTCAAATTCGCGAAGATCGGAAAAGGGCCAACTAATGCCGATGCCTACATCTTCTTTGGCGGCCAGCTCTCTGAGAGCTTCTCTCTGTTCGGCGGATACGAAAGGAACCAAAATACCGATATAGCTCTTGTATTGGACAGAATGTCCTTTGGGAAATATCTTTTCCAGCTCCAAAGCAAAAGTCCGTTTAATATAGCGGTTGTCGATGTGATGGACGTACCGGGCCGTCACTGCCTGCATCATTTGGGGAAAGTCTACCTTTGCGGCCGAAATGTATTCATAGATATCTGTAGAGTCCTGCTCGTCCAATAGATCATAGAGGATAGTGCTTTGAACCGATCGGTAAGCCCCTGCATTGGCAGAATCCCTGTAAACCGCATCAAAAAGCACTTTGCCGATAAGGGGTAGCTGCCTTGGATGAATGGATTGAATGGGCGTGTGATGCACCACCATGACAAGAGCTCCGGCAACGTGGCCTTCCTGTTCAACTCTTGCAACCAACTTCGGTTGCAGATCTCCGGGTAGCGTAATGAGTTGCGTCTCGCTGCCCAGCTTGCTCCATTCCTGCATTTCTCTATTCGCTCGAACCTTTTGGACAAATTCATAGGAGCAGTAGCCCCGCTCAACATTCTGCACCCAAAGAGGGTCAAAGATCTCATAGTTGGTGGAAGAGGCCAGTACGCGGTCCGCAGAGTCCACGAGGATTAAGGCATTCCCCACGATGGATGCGGCTTCGTTGATCAGAGCCGATACATTTGCCCCGGCTAACGACGTACGAGCAAGCTCGAAATATCGATCGCTAAGACGCAGATCCTGCAAGATCAGCTCTTTTGCCCTGTTAAACAAATTGCACAAGTCATCACTATGAAACAAGGCATACATACTGCCTGCGGGCAAGACGGAAGCCTCGTGAGAAGTGAGAAGAAGCAAAGGCTCGTCAGAGAACTGCGGCAGGGAATGGGAGCAGGATACATAGAGGGTATTTTTGTTCCAATGGCTATGGGACGGGCCCAGGAGGCATATATCGTTGACTTTTGCATAATCGGATCCGGCCTTTATCTCGATTGCAAAGTCCTCGTTAAGGAGTCTCATTAACTCGTTAAAGCGCATTTTCATCACCTCGTTATATTCTATTATAATGCATTTCAATGAAAAGAACATGTGCAGATTGCACAAATAATCAGATTGTTTTCGTGCAGGGTGAACCTAGGCTGCAAAGGCTTATGTATGGTAGCATGTGGTAAATAATCAGGTGCTGACCAGGTGCCGACGCAGGTGATTATTATGAGTTATAACTTTGGGTCAACGGAAAGGAGCGATTTGGTATGATTACATCGTTTCACGTATTTGTTCCCGCTTTAATGGGCAGCGGAGCATCTTTCCGGACCGGAATAAAGGTTCGGGAAATGGGCTGCAAAAAGGTCCTGGTGGTCTACGACAAAGGATTAAAGGTCGCAGGGATAGCAGAACCCATCGTAGAGAATCTGCAAAATGCAGGCATTGAAACTGTTTGTTTCGATGGAGTTCTTCCGGATCCGCCGGATACAGTGGTGGAAGAAGCGGCGGTCATGGCAAAGGAGGCCGGAATTGATGGCATCGTGGCGGTGGGGGGCGGCAGCGCTATCGATACGGCCAAAGCCATCAACGTTCTGATTAATAATCCACCTCCTATCATGAAATACTTCGGCGTGCAGAAAAACCTAAAGCCCGGAGTTCCCATGGTCTTCATACCTACAACCAGTGGCACGGGGAGTGAAGTGACCAACATGTGCGTAATTTCTTGCACTTCTCTGAATAAGAAGGACAGCGTGGTAAGTCCGGTCTGTGTAGGCAAGCTCGCAATCCTCGATCCGGATTTGACGCTGGGTTTGCCTGCTCAAATGACAGCCGCTACAGGAGTAGATGCTCTTGCTCATGCCGTAGAGTCGATAACCGGCGGGCAGTCCAATCCCCTTTCGGATGCTTTGGCACGAGATGCCATCCGCACCATTAAAGAATGGCTTCCCATAGCATATAAGGACGGCTCTAATCTGGAGGCGCGCGAAAAAATGCTGTTGGCGTCTATGTTTGCCGGAATGGCCTTTACAAACGCATTC
>CAYLVS010000270.1:0-2498 GCA_964387185.1 uncultured Oscillospiraceae bacterium
GATGGCAGCGTGATCGGCAGGAAGGATGAATTTAGCTGGGTCATGATGATCCGCCAGCCGGAGTTCGTCACAGAGGAAGTATTTGAAACAGCCAAAGCGGTCTTGTCAAAGAAAAAGCCGGAGCTTGACATATCCATTGCAAGGCTGGAAGATTTTACGGAAGGCCTCTGCGCACAGGTGATGCATACCGGGTCTTATGACGACGAACCGCCCACCATCGCTGCGTTAGATCAATTTATTGAAGTCAACGGATACCGGACCGAAATGTCCGGCTTGCGGCAACACCACGAGATTTACCTGGGAGACCCCCGCAAGACGGCACCTGAGAAGCTAAAAACCATTATCCGTCACCCGATAGTAAGCTATAGCCGAGGTCAATTGTTGATAGCGAAGCAAAGATTCAACGACGGCGACAACGAAAAGGATGATTAGTAAATGATACATGACATTGACCCAAGAGTATTTGATAATGTGTTTGAAAATAAGAGGGCGGAACCGGAGGATCTGTTTCTGGCTTATCAAGGGAATTCCGTGCTGGTCCGGGAGGATAAAGATAAGCTTTGGTACCCGTCCTTTGCCGATTATTCCGAGAGCCACCCGAATCTGTCTGAGGAGGCTCAGTTTTTATTTACCATTGACGAATTGAATTACTTTCTGGTGGAAGAAGACGGATTGGATGAGGTGCCGGGCTGGGTCTATGTGAGCAGCACCAGGTTTCGATCAGAGAAAAAATACTGGCGTTCCTTTGCAGGGGTAATCGGTTTGCAGTTGAATCGCTGGTATGCAGATCATAAATTTTGCAGCCGGTGCGGTGAATCACTGAAACGCTCAGAAAAAGAGCGCATGCTCTATTGCTCAAGCTGTGGCCTGACTGTCTATCCCACTATTTCCCCCTGTGTCATCGTGGCGGTGCACGATGGAGACAGGTTGCTCATGACTAAATATGCCAATCGGGAATACCGTAATTATGCTTTAATCGCCGGATTTAATGAGATCGGAGAAAGCTTGGAGCAGACGGTACGTCGGGAGGTTATGGAGGAAGTCGGACTTCAGGTGAAGAATGTTCGTTACTATAAGAGCCAGCCCTGGCCCTTTACAGATACCCTTCTGGCCGGTTTTTTCGCGGAGCTCGACGGAAGCGATTCCATCTGTCTCGATGAAAATGAACTGGCTGTAGGAGTCTGGATGCCCAGGGCGGAGATCCCGGCGCCGGACAGCAACATTTCTTTAACGGCTGAAATGATTAATATGTTCAGAAGTATGGTATGAAAGAAAGTAATGCTATTTAATATTTTACATAAACAGGAGGAAGACAAACTATGAGTGAGAACAAAACATTGGAAAATCTTATGGCGGCATTTGCCGGAGAATCCCAGGCAAACAGGAAGTACACAGCTTACGCCAAGAAGGCTGAGAAAGACGGAAAGTTGAATGCGGCAAAATTGTTCAGAGCTGCTGCGGATGCGGAGACACTGCACGCGCTGAAGCATTTTGAGGTGGCAGGAAAAATCGGAACGACAGCCGACAACCTCAAAGATGGCGTTGCCGGTGAAACCTATGAGTATAAGGACATGTATCCGGATTTCGTGAAAGAAGCTGAGGCGGAAGGGAATAAGGCCGCTCTAATGTCCTTTACCTTTGCCATGAAGGCGGAAGAAGTCCACGCAGGCCTTTATCAGGATGCACTGGATAACATGGACCAGACGGAAGAAGTCTTTTATTATCTCTGCCCCATTTGCGGAAACATCGAGAAGGCACGTCCGGACAAATGCAGCATCTGCGGCGTCATGGGCGACAAATTTATCGAATATTAATCGCATCAAGTCGTGGCGGCTTCGGATCCCCTTTCCGGAGTCGTTTTATTTTAAATAATAACACGCGGGACGGTTGATATCTGTGTTCTACTAACGATTGCTATTCTGATCTATTCTATATACTCCTCATATCTATATACTCCTCATACGTGCACGCCTTATCGACGATGCTTCCGTCCTTTTTTATTTCAATGATGCGATTTGCTACGGTTTGGATGAATTGATGGTCATGGGAGGAAAACAGTATGGCCCCCTTGAAGTCAATCAATCCGTTATTTAAGGCAGTGATGGATTCCAGGTCCAAGTGATTTGTCGGTTGGTCCAACACGAGAATATTGGCCCCGTAGAGCATCATGCGCGACAGCATACACCTTACCTTTTCACCGCCGGAGAGAACCTTTACCGCTTTGAATACATCATCCCCCGAAAACAACATCCTGCCAAGGAATCCACGCATAAAGGTTTCCGTAGTTTCTTGCGTAAATTGGCCGAGCCACTGCACCAGATTCAAATCCGAATCATTGAAAAAAGCGGAATTGTCCAAAGGGAAATACGATTGGCTTGTACTGGCTCCCCATTTAAAGGTTCCTTCGTCCGGTTCTATTTCCTTCATCAATATTTTAAACAGCGTGGTGTTTGCAATTTCATTCTCGCCCACGAAAGCAATTTTATCCTCCCTGTTCA
>CAYLVS010000271.1:0-2494 GCA_964387185.1 uncultured Oscillospiraceae bacterium
ACTATAATGCAGAAGACCTGGTGCCCGTCGTGGCCTGCCCTTCTTCGGTAGACAAAATAAAACCCGTCACGGAGCTACTCGGAACTCCCATTGATCAGGTTTTTATCGGTTCCTGTACAAACGGAAGATTTGAAGACCTTGAAATGGCCGCAAGAATCCTTTCCCATAGAAAAGTTGCAGACTATGTCAAGCTCATCGTCACACCGGCCAGCCGGGAAGTTTATCAGCAGGCTTCGAAAGCCGGCATCCTAAAGACACTTACAGAAGCCGGTGCCATTATCACCCACCCGGGCTGCGGCCTCTGCTGTGGCAGAAGCGGGGGTATTTTAAGTGAAGGAGAACGAGTGGTGGCCACCAATAACAGAAACTTCTTGGGCCGCATGGGGCCCTCATCGGTAGAAATCTACTTAAGTTCACCGGCTGTAGCGGCTGCCAGCGCCCTTGCGGGGCAAATTGCAATTCCGGAACTATAACCATTAGGCAGAGTTCCAACGGTACAGACTGTCTTCATGGATAATAAAGAGCTCATTATTTCGTACCATGGTGCTGTCATCGGGGATGTAGATAATGGGCTTTTGCATTTCATCGGCTATTTTGATCATGTCCTTGATGCTATCCACCTGATAATACCGGCTGTATTCCTGAGCGGGAATTGCCCGCATGGCTACCATCCGGCTGCCGTAGTTTTTGATGAGTCCGTTGTTCTTTTTTCGTAAGATAGTCAGCTCATCCGGCTCTTTGATGACAAGCAGTAGCACCGGTATGGCAGCTACACATAACAGCATGAGCACAACCAACAGGGATACCTTTGTGCGATCAAAGGGGACCAACACTTCTTCACTTTCTGTTACAGATCCTTGAAGTGCCTCTCCCGCAGTCTTCGTCACTTGGAAGACATCCTCTAATAAAGGGATCTGTAAATTCGAAGAAAAAGGAATTGCCACTTCTTCCGTGCTGGTTTGGGCTGTTATGGTCCCTAATAGTTCAACGATAACCTCATTGGAAACCTTCATCCCGGAGATTTCTTTCCCCCTAACGGCTAATGCATCGTAATCCCCAAGAGTGAAGTTGATTTGCTCTGTAGTGCTCCAGCTGTCCCCTTCTATCTCAACAGTCTTTTCCTCGGTCAAGGGGAAACTCTTAGTCCAGTAGATATCTTTATTTTCCGTCTGTCCCTGATAGCCGTTCACTGTCGCCAATACCTGGTACTGTATATTGATGGGCGTGGCATTACTGCCCTGATAGTCCACAGCAAACTCTGCTTGGATGTGTTCCAGCAGCAGCTTACTATAATAGCCCCCCTCTTCCAATACAGTTCCCGGGTACAGTTCGTTAGGACGAATGTTTACGGTGTAATTCACAGAAGGCTGACAACTGTATTCAAAAATAATATTCTCTTCGCTGACTGTTTTCTCTTCATTAACAGTGCTGTAGGTTTCAATTCCTGTGAACAAGAGGAGAAAGAGTAGAATTGCTAAGATATACTTTTTTGTCTTCTTATGTAGAGTGAGTTTCATATCCTACCTCGATTTTCATTGCATTGTTTCCGGTAATAACAGAGTGCCCTTAAAGGGTTAAAGGGCACCCTGCTATTTTTGTATTTTTCTATTTTGCTATATTCAACGCAATATTCAGAAATTACTCCAAGTGATTGTGGTCTCCACCCGAAGGCACACCAACATTGAACTGATCCCATAAGAAGGTCAGATTGAATTTAGCTGAATTGATGTTCTCTGTGTTTGCATCGGACTTACCCGAAAGGTCGCTGGAAATACCGCTGGTGTATGCGCCGGCTTCGTCAGGATCCATAGCAATTCCCAGATAAATATCCATCCTGTTATCATCCGGAGTAACATAGAGAAGATCACGATCCACACCCTCTGCACCGATGACATTACCAAGATCCAATCCTTCTAAGGCAGAAAGACGGATGAAGCAAACGCCACCAAGTGTGAAATAAGCAGAGGTGGGAAGGTCTAAAGTCGAGAATACATCCACATGACCACTCTCGCCCGCAGTTTCCGCATATTCTCTGAGGACTCTTAGGGATACACCAATCATACTCTTAATATCATTGTTTGGAATATCAGTGACCGCAACATTAATGTCACTGAGTTTTGCTGCGATGGTTCCTGCATTAACGATGTCAGCCTGGAAGACCTGTGCATAACCGGGATACATCTTGTTGATATTAATGTTTATTTTGCTCGAAGAATCTGTGCCGTTTCCATAAGGGCCAACGGTCACATCCAGCTTAACCGGGTCAACTAGGTTTGCGCCAAATGTTGTTTGCGTATAGCCTTCCACTCTGGCTTTGTAGGCATTCAGATCATCGGCTGTAGCAATAATATTATATAAGCCGTTTGTATTGTTTTCTTCCCCACGATCAAAGAAATAATTGTCTACATAGCCTGGCGATCCGACACCGTCAATAATTGCCCATGACTTTTCTAGATCTGCTCCAGATTTTTTCTAGGTTATCAAAACCAAGGTC
>CAYLVS010000272.1:0-2031 GCA_964387185.1 uncultured Oscillospiraceae bacterium
GAACTCATTTATGAGAAGAATTTGACTCTCTGGGGATTGCTGATTCTTTACGAAAGAAATAAAGACCTAAAAACTCCTCTTGGTTTTGCATGAAGATATCTACAAGCAGTGGATCGAAATGAGACCCCTTGCCTTCTCCAATGATGGCCGCACTTTTTTCATGAGAGAAGGCTTTTTTGTAGACTCTCTTGGAACGCAGTGCGTCGTAAACGTCTACCACTGCCATAATCCTGGCGGAAAGGGGAATGGCACGTCCTGCCAAACCGGAGGGATAACCGGAGCCGTCCCACTTCTCGTGATGACCTTTGGCGATTTCCAAGCCCATCTTCAGGAAGGTATTGCCCTGGTAGCGGTTAACCACCTCCTCCAAGGTCTTCGCTCCAAGTTCCGTATGGGTCTTCATAATCTCATATTCCTCGGGTGTCAGCTTGCCCGGCTTCTGTAAAATAGCATCGGGAATGCCTACCTTTCCGATGTCATGAAGAGGGCTGGAGCGGTAGATGTTGGTGACGTATTCATCATCGATAGCTCTCGAGAACTCCGGAAGCACTCTGAGTTTTTCAGCAAAAAGCCGGCACAATTGGGCAGTTCGCTCAATGTGGGCTCCCGTATCGTCATCCCGGGATTCGGCCAGCTTTACTAACGCATAAATAGTAGCAATTTGAGAGTCGGAAATTTCCTGAACCTTGGTATCCACCAGGTCCTCTAACTGTTCGCTGTATTTCTTCAACTCCTGTTCCCGCTGGGCAATGATGCGATTGCTTTCTTCCAGATCGCGGGAAAGCTGCGAGTACCTGTACATCATATCTGTCATCAGAGTATTGGTAAGCTTGATATCCACCTTGTCGGCAAAGTCGCGGAGCAAGAGCTCTGTGGCTTCCACTAACTCCGGAGTGAGGTTTTTATGATGCAGCCGAGCCCGCAAAACGTTTATCGTACTATTCATTTGACCCGCCTTGTCTTTTTTGCTGTATAAAAAAATCAAAACCTATATGTTCCAGCTCTTTTAGTTTTCTTATAATGATTTCCATCTGCTGTGGTGTATTCATAATGCTTCCATGTTGAGGCGCTATAATAGAAATCCCTTTGCTTTCCATTAGGATCTCAACTTGCTCAACTGCGTATCGAAGAGATGGGGCAGAATTCATGACCCGTTCATGAAAAGAGAGGATTCCGCGTAAAGGGCATTTATAACCGTTGCTATCGCATATCTCAGGAATGGAACAGTCAAAACATCTGCTTACGTCACCGAGATAAAGACTCCGGAGATGATCATAGCTCCCGAAGATGTCGCTGCTGAAGAGGGTTTTGGTTTTGCAGTCGTAGGTCATAAAGCTTCCCGGCGCATGGGCGTAGGGCGTCATTATGAACTCCAACCGTCGGCCGCTTTCAAAGGTATAGGAATAGTTCATTTCTTCAATGCACAATTTTTTCGAGGTGGTGGAAATGAATTGAATAAATATATTATTCTCTTTGTGAGAAATGACCTGCAGGTCTTTGTTGTTGATCACCTCTTCCATGTGGGGAAGGTTTCCGCACAAGTCCGGATCGTAGTGCTGGTAGATCAGGCGCTTTATCTTGGAGGGGGCAAGACCTGTCCGCAGGATCTTCATCATTACCGTGCTGAAATCGTCCCGGTTGCCGCTATCGATGAGTACGGCCTCATCTCCGTCCACGATAAGGTAAGGATTGCAGCGCAGTTCGGTGCGGATATCGGCAAAGCCTACCCAGAACACACCCTCAGCGATTTCAATCGGCTGCAGATAATCTAAAGGTTCTTTGTCATTTTGCTGGTGGTATGTATTCATTGTTTCCTCCGCTTATTTTATTCTAGTATACGCGCATACGCAGGCGCCGTAAACATGAAGATTCTCGCGGCGCCTATTGATGACCTGGTGATGTTCATCAGCCACTTTTTTTATAATCCAGCGGTGTCATTCCCGTCAATTTTTTAAAAACGGTACTGAAGTAGGTGGGGTTATCGTAGCCCACCTTGTACATCCGGATCCCGTAGGTCTTGTAAAGATGCAC
>CAYLVS010000272.1:2041-2486 GCA_964387185.1 uncultured Oscillospiraceae bacterium
TTATCGTAGCCCACCTGGTAGGAGATTTCGTATGATTTCAGGTTGGTGGAGCGCAAAAGCTCCTTGGCTTTTTCGATACGGACATTCGTTAGGTAACTGATAAAGTTATGCCCTGTTTCTTTTTTGAAAATTACACTGAAATAGCATGGACTCATGTTCACATGGCTGGCCACCATATTAAGGCCTAGGTTAATATTCCTGTAATTTTGACGAATGTACTTTTTCGCACATTCTGCATCCTGAAAAAACTGATTATTAATAAGGGCATCCCTGTAATCCAGCATGGAGATGATCAGTGGAGACAGCTGGCCGAACATATCCACTATACTTGGCTGGCTGATGACAGATCGGAATATTTCTACAGGGTGATCGAAAATTCCCTCCAGCGTTCCTCCTTGTTCTTCAAGGGCATGCTTGCATGCAAAAAATAAATTGCTACATACCA